>JAYZVA010000116.1:0-8505 GCA_036156175.1 Myxococcota bacterium | reverse complement strand
TCAGCGGTTCGACATCGAGGACCAGGGGGCGGTTTGGGCGATTGACATCGAGGGAGACGGGTTTCTGAGGCACATGGTGCGCAAGCTGGTGTCGGTGCTGGTCTTGGCGGGCCTGGGCGAGTACGACCCTGCCCGCGCGGTGGAGTTGCTCCACGCCGGCGCGGAACGCGGCACGCCAAAGGCGGCGCCCCCGGAAGGGTTGACCCTCGTGCGGATTCATCGGTCCAACACCTGACCGCTTGTTGGGCCCGAGTCGACCGGGGAGGGCCGGGGGTATACAAGGGGCACCATGCCCATCGTCATCATGCTGTTCTCGTCCGTCGCCATCATTGCGCTGGTGAAGTACGGGCTTGTCCCCGGGATCGATCGCGTGAGCGCGGCCTGGGGGTGGTCGCTCAAGGCCCGTGGAAAGGCCACCGGCTACGCGACGTCGGTGCCCGAGCTGGTCACGTTGGTGGCGGCCGGGTTGTCCGGTGTGTGGGATGCGGGTCTGTGGAACATCGCGTCCAGCAACATCTTGAACGTGTCGTTGGCGGCCGTAGCGGTTGCCGTGCGTCGCCGGGGCGGGGACGTGCTGAATCGACGCTTCGCGAAGGAACTCGCCTTTGCCTCGGTGGGGATCGCAGCACCGCTGGTGTTGATGCAGGGCGGACTCGACACGCACTGGGCGGTGATTCCGTCGTTGCTGGTGTTGTTCGCGGCCTACGTGTTGCTCGACCGGTCGTCTGGGGACAGCGCGGCCAGCGTTGCCGATGGGCCCCAAGGCGGTGCGGCAACGGGATTGATCACGATCGCGATCGTGCTTGGCCTGATCACCTTGGCCGGAGACCAGTTGGGGTCCGCGACCCGCGATGTGGTCCACGAGATGGGCATCCCTGCCATTGCGGCCGGGTGGATCCTGGGTCTGGTCACCAGCCTGCCCGAAGCCGTCACGTTCTTTGCAGCCTTCTCCAGCGACCGCACCGCTGGAGCGAATGCCGGACGGCTGGCACAGATGCAAGAGCTCCTCGACAACTTGGCGGCGTCGAACATGTCGAACAGCGGGTTGATTTACCCGGTCGGACTCGGCATCTTTCTGCTGGGCACCGGCCTCGCGTAGGAGGCTTGGGCAGTTACGCGGCCCGCGGAACGCTGGATTCAAGGTTCCCGAGAATGCGACGAATCCCTTCCTCGAGCGCCTTTGCGAGCCCGGAGGAGTTGATCAGCTCGCCCAAGGTTCCCCCGGGGGTGTAGTCCATTCGGATGGTGACCATGGTGTTGGTGGACGGCTTCATCGTTCGCAGGCTGTAGTTGATGTGGCCTTTGGTGCGCTTTCCGGTGGTCTTGACGATGATTCGACGGCCGCCGTGGGTGTCGTCTTTGCTCTCGAACTCGTACCCCATGGTTCGGGTGCGTCCCGGCGTCGTCAGACGAAACTCGTAGCGCCCAGCGCTGCCCGTGACCCCATCAAATGCGTCCTTCACCAGCAGGTCGTGGTTCGCCGGGTCGCCGAGCCATTCGAAGACGTCGTCTCGGCGAATTCCGGTCAAAAGGGCGTCGACGGTGATGATGGCCATGGGTCCTCCGCGACCAAAATCCTAACATGCGTCCCCGGGCTTGTTAGGCCATCGCATGAAAGCGATGATCCCGTACTTCGAAATTCCCATCTTTGAGTGGGGTCCGCTCGTTCTCGACTCGTGGACCGCGCTGGTGTTGACCGGGTTCGTGATCGGGTTGGAGATCACCCGAGCCCGGGCCATTCGGCTGGGGTTGGATGTGCGCGACATCGTCGACGGGTCGGTGGTGACGGTCGCCATGGGGTTTGTGATCGGCCACGTGGTGCACGTCGTGGCCTACAACCCCCAGCAACTGGAGACCGATGGAATCATGGCGATTCTGCGTGTCTGGGCCGGGTTTTCGTCGACCGGTGGGTTCATTGGAGCGGTCATTGGAAGCGTGCTGTTTTTCCGATGGATTCGAAAGCGCGAGTACTGGATTCATGCCGACACGATCATGTTTGGCTTTCCGTTCGCGTGGACCTTTGGGCGGCTGGGGTGTTTCACCGCTCACGACCACATCGGGCGCGCATCCGACTTTTTCTTGGCGGTGCAGTTTCCGGGTGGCTCGAGGCACGATCTGGGGTTGTACGAGGCGATCTGGACGGCGGGCATCGCCGTTCTGTTCTACATGTGGCGGAACAAGCCGGTGCGTCCGGGCTTCTTTCTGGGCCTCTTCAGCGCCACCTACGCGCCGATCCGCTTCTTCATGGACTTTCTGCGGAACACCGACATGGAAGGCGCCGACGTGCGGTGGGCCGGACTGACTCCCGCCCAATACGGCATGATCGTGCTGACGTTGGTGGGGGTGGTGTTGGTGCGCAACAACGCCCGAGCATGGTCCGAGTCCGAAGAATGATTCACCCGTCGGAGCGCCACTCGGCCTCGCGGCGGTAGAGGGTGCGGGTGGTGGTGCCCAAGAGCGTGGCAGTCTTCTGGCGGTCGCCATTGCATTTCTGGATCGTGGCCTCGATCATTCGTCGCTCCATGGTCTTCAGCGGTGTGCCCACCGGAAAACTCAGCCGCGCGGGGGCAGAGGACCCTTTGGCGATCTCGGCGGGAAAGTCTCCCGCATCGATCGCGTCGGTCTTGCACAGCACGACCGCCCGCTCGATGGTGTTCTCGAGTTGCCGAACGTTTCCAGGCCAGTGGTGGGCTTCCAAGCACGCCATGGCCCGAGGAGTCAGACCAGACACAGCCCGATTGTGGCGCACCGCGAAACGGTCCACGAAGTGGCGCGCGAGCAAGGGGATGTCTTCGCGGTGGTCGCGAAGCGGTGGAATCCGCAGCTGAATGACGTTGAGGCGGTAGAACAAGTCCTCGCGGAGCGCGCCTTCGCGAACCGCGATCTCGGGATCCCGGTTGGTTGCCGCGATCAATCGGGCGTCAGAATGAAGGGTCTGGGTTCCCCCCAGCCGCTCGTAGCTGCCGTCTTGGAGCACTCGAAGCAACTTTGCCTGCACGCCGATGGGCAGCTCGGTGACCTCATCCAAGAACAAGGTTCCCCGGTTGGCGAGGTCGAATCGCCCTTCCTTTCGCCCCTTTGCGTCGGTGAAGGCGCCCGCTTCGTACCCAAACAGCTCGCTCTCCAGCAGGTTTTCGGGCAGCGCCGAACAGTTGATTTCAACCAGTTCGCTGGCTGCACGGGGCGAGTGGCGGTGAAGCCACCGGGCCAAGACGCCCTTGCCCGTACCGCTCTCTCCCGTGACCAAGATGGTGGCGTTGGAGTCGGCCACCTGCCGGGCATCGTTGAGCAGGGCGACCATGGCCGGGTCGTGCCCGATCAGCGCTGCGCCGGGGTTGAGTTGATGGCGAAGGGATCGATTCTCTGCAATGAGTCGCCGGCGCTCGATGGCTTTGAGCGCCGCCCGCACAATGTCGGAGCGACGCAGGGGCTTGGTGATGAAGTCGGTGGCCCCGAGCTTCATGGCCTCCACGGCCGTCTCGACGGTGCCGTAGGCGGTCATCATGATCACCTCGAGGTCGCCATCCAACTCCCGGGCGGCCTTCAGCAAGCCCATCCCATCGAGGCCGGGCATCATCAGGTCCGTCAAGACGAGGTCCGGCCGATGCTCGCGGATCTGATGGAGTGCGGCGCGACCGTCGGGGGCGTGGACGACCCGGAGATCTTCCCGAACGAGGATTCGCTCGAGGGTCAGTCGGTTTGCCTCTTCGTCATCCACCACCAAGACGCACGGTTGCATGGTCCGCTCCTTGACATTTTGTCATTACTGACAAAATGTCAGGATGCGGCCTCGGCGTCAAGCGGTACGGTCAAAATGAAACGGGCGCCATCGCGGTAGCCGGCATCGAAGTCCAGTCGTCCCGCCACCTCTTCGAGTTCTTGACGGCTGATGGCCAGCCCGAGCCCGGTTCCGCGGGTCTTTGTGGTGTAGAAAGGGTCGAAGGCCCGCTCGAGTTGTTCGTCGGTCAAACCGGGGCCGTTGTCCGTCACCGTGAGGGTCAGCCGGGTCGCCGAGCAAATCAGGCGGAGATCGAGTTCGGTGGCGCCGGCTTCCGACGCGTTGCGCACCAGGTTTCGAACCGCGCGGGAGACCGCATCGGCGTCCAGTCGGGTCGGCCCTTCGGTGCTCGCATTGAACGCGATGGCGATCCCCGCTTGCTCGAGTGCGGGGCGTTCCGTGTGCAGCAGCTCGGCAATCATGTGCTCCGGGTCGACGGTCGATATCTGCGGCGTGCGGGGGCGTGAAAGGTGCAGGTACCGTCCCGTGAGCGCCTCCAGTCGCCGAATCTCCCCGGTGATGGTGCCCAGCATGGCCTTGGCCTCGGAGCCGTCCACTTCGTCGTTGAGCAGCTCCGCATTCAGGCTCATGGCGTTCAGGGGGTTGCGCACTTCGTGGGTGATTTGCGCCAGCATTCGACCCACCACCGCGAGCCGCTCGCTGCGCATCAGCCGATCGCGCACTGCGTTGCGCTCCGTCATGTCTTCGCCGACGATCAGCGTTCCGGTGTCGCCAAACGGAACGCACACCAAGTCGAAGCGTTGCTCGCCCACCAACAGGTCGTCTTTGTGGCCGTGTCCCAGGCCATCCATCCACTCGGGAAGGGCGTCACCGGGGCTCAAGCCCCACAGCGTGGAGGCGGCAGGGTTGGCGACCTCCACCCGGTCCTCTTCGACGACCACGAGGCCGGAGGTGATGGTGTCGAGGATCTGCCGCAATCGGGCTTGCAGTCCATCGAGCGTCTCGGCCCGTTCATTCAGGGTTCGATCCCTGTCTGCCACCGCCGCGGACATCACGTTGAACTCGCTGGCAAGCAGCCCCATTTCGTCGCGCGACCCCAGGTCGATTCGGCCGGTCAAGTCACCGGCCCCCACGCGCTGGACTTGCTCGATGAGTTGCCCGATGGGCCGCAGCGAAACCAAGGCCACACCGGCCAAGATGGCCGCCAGCAGCAGGGCAAGAGTGCCCAGGGATCCGGTGATCACCAGGGCGCGATTCTGCGCCTTTGAGGCGCGCCGACTCACTTGGGTGACCTGGCCGTCGACCAGGGCTTGCACCAACGACGCGCCCGCCGCCAACCCTTGCCGTCGGCGGTCGAGATCGGCCAGCACCTCGGCTCGTTTGGCTTCGTTGCCCTCGGGGTCAAGAAGCGGGCTCTCGACCGCGGTTTGGTACTCGGCGGACTGAACCTCGAGCTCGTCGAACACGCTCACGATGCGGGAGAGCGTGGCGCGGTCCTCGGGGTGACTGAGGCGGCTGGTCGCCGCCTGGGCTGCGGTTCGACCGCGGGCCACGGCGTCTTGGATGCTCTGGCGGTACAGCGCGGCGTTGCTGCGGCGAGCGCTGCTGGATTGGGGTCCGGGACGGGCAAAGCGGTCGTGGTCGCGGTCGAGCTGGGCCACGAGGGAGGTGAGTTCGACGCCGATCTTGGACATCGGCAGAAAACCGGCGTTAACGGCGTCCAACTCCGCACCAATGGTCCGCAGTTGCATCAACCCGTAGGCGACGGTGCTGCCGAACGACAACAGCGCGAGGACAAATGCCGCGAGGATCCGCACGCGGATGCTGTTGATTCCGAACGTCACCGCGCATCTCCCAGGGCGGGGGTCCACGCCGTGCTCAACCCGTCAGCGACCACCATGCGTCCCGAGGCGACGCCCAAAATCACGGTCTCGCCGGCCATCAAATCCACCGTCCCACGGGCCCACACGATCAAGCGGTTCGCCGATCGAACCTCGATGCGGTGCCGGCCCGGGTTCAGCGAGTCGACCATCAGCGTGTCGGTCAATGCATGCGCATCCGTGCCGTTGATGACCACGGTGAACGGTTCGCCGTCGGCCGAGCGGAACCCCAGGCGCGGCGCGGGCAGTTCCTCGATCTGCACGCGCTGATTGGAGGCACTGAGTTGGCCGCGATGCAGTCGCAGCGTGGTGGGCTCATCCCCATCCACGCGCAGCTCGAACCGCTGCGCGGGCCGTCCCACCGGTTGAACCTCCAACCGGGTTGCGCCGTCGGCAAAGTCCCCCAAGATCAATGCGCCGGGGCCGGATGCCCGCGCAATGGTGGTGCCCCGGTGTCGCACTTCGGCGGCGGCATCGGTCTCGAAGTGAACCGTCCCCGCCGCCGCAGCGGTCGGGGTCAATGCCGTCATGATCAGCAAGCGGTAGTCCATTCATTCCCGGCGTAACCGCTTCGAAAAAACGGTGTTACCCCTCAGGCATTCGCATGGTGAACATCGAACAAACAACGCTGTCGAATGGGCTGCGGGTTGTGATTCAACCCGACCATGGCGTTCCGTTGGTCGGGGTGTCGTTGATTTACGACGTGGGCAGCCGCGTCGAGACCCCGGGCAACAGCGGCTTTGCGCATCTGGTGGAACACCTGATGTTTCAGGGTTCGGAGCATGTTGCTGCCGGCGAGTTGGTCCATCGGATTGAGGAGTGGGGCGGTTCGGTGAATGGCATGACCGGTTCCGAGCGCACAACGTATTTCCACACGCTTCCGAGCCACCAATACCGCCTTGGCCTGTGGCTGGAGGCGGACCGCATGCGGGGGCTGGCGGTGACCGATGAAGCCTTTGAGCGCCAGCGCGCAACCGTTCTGGCGGAACGTCTGGAGCGGATCACCAACCGACCGTATGGTCAGGCCGCGGTCCGCATGAGCGAACTGTCGTACGCCGACTTCGGCTACGGGCACCCGGTCATCGGCTACCGAGAAGACCTGGAGGCGGCTGCAAGGCCCGACGTGGACCGCTTCCAAGCGGCGTGGTATCGCCCCAACAATGCCGTGCTTGCGGTGGTCGGTGATGTGGAGCCCGCCGCGGCCGTGGACGCCGTTCACGCCCTGTTCGCTTCGATTCCCGCGGTCCAGACCCCGCGGCCGCCGCAGTTCAGCGCTGCCCAGCGCATGACAC
This sequence comes from Myxococcota bacterium, assembly GCA_036156175.1. GTDB lineage: Bacteria > Myxococcota_A > UBA796 > UBA796 > UBA796 > UBA796. The sequence goes on along the minus strand of JAYZVA010000116.1, from coordinate 1,594 downwards.
CCGTATTTGAGACCGTTCGGGACCGGCAGGCGTCGTTGCCGGCCGTGTTCATCAACCATCCGGTGGTGCCCTATGGGGACCCCGATTTTTACGTGCACGAAGTGATCGAGGCGCTGCTGTTTCGTGGGGCCAGCAGCCGCCTGAATCGACGGTTGGTGATGGAAGAGCGCACCGCACTCAAGGTGCAAGGCGGATACGAGGCGCATCGCGGTCCCAGCGTCTTCAGTTTCTTTGGTGTGGTGTCCGAAGGCGGCACTCCGCGCGCCCTGTCGGAATCGTACGCGGAAGAACTCGAACGACTCGTCGCGGAACCGGTTTCCCACGACGAACTGGAGCGGGTGCACAATCGGCTGCGAGCGGGGCGGCTGTTCGGACGACAAAGCGCCGTCAATCGGGCCAATGGGTTGGCCCGATCGGTTTTGTACCACGCGGATGCGCGCTGGGAGGAGCGGTACCTCGAACGGGTTTCGCGGGTTGGGCCGGATGACATCCGACGCGTCGCAGCCCGCGACTTCGATCCCAACGCCACGGTGACCCTCGAGGTCCTGCCGGCATGAACCCCTTTCCAAATGCCGCGCCGCTGGGGGGAACACCCGCTCCCTGGAACATGCCAACGGCTTTCGTTCAGGATCTCACCAGCGGTCTGCGGGTGGTGGCCGTTCGAGTGGGTGCTCTGCCAATCGTGCAGGCCCGCTGGGTCTTTGGGGCCGGCCGCAGTCTGGAGCCGCCCAACCGAATCGGTGCGGGTGCGCTGCTGCAACGCGTGATGCGGCATGGAACCCAGCAGCTTCGGGCGCGCGAGTTTGCCGCCACACTCGATCGCATGGGGGCCCGCATGGGGGGCGGCGTCAGCATCGATGCCTCGGCGGTCAGCATTGCGGGATTGGCGCAGCACCAGTGGCGGATCATTGACCTCGTGACCGATGTCGCGCTGCGGCCGAGTCTCTCGGATTTGGCGCTGGCGGGCGAGAAGGTCCGCTGCCGTGCGCTCCATCATCACGCGTGCACGCGGCCGGACTCAATCGTGGAGATGATGCTGGATCGCCGCATTTACGGCGACCACCCCTATGGTCGGCCCGCCACAACCAATGCCGGCCTATCGGCCACCAGCCGGGCCGACCTTGTGGCGATGCACGCGGCGATTGCCCACCCAAGCCACGGTATGCTCTTGGTGGTGGGGGACATCGATCCGCAGGACACGGTCCGCCGCCTCTCGGTGCGGTTCGCCGACTGGGTGGGTGCGAAACGGGTTGATGGCAATGCGCCGCCGCCACTCGCCGCCGCACCGCGCCGTATGTTGTGGGTCGAGCACCCCACTGCGGAACAAACCACAATTGGCATGGGGGGGGTCGTCGTGCGGCGAAGCCACCCCGATCACGCGGCGCTGCGGATCGCCAACCAAGCGGTTGGTGGTGGGCCAAGTTCACGCCTGTTCCGCAGCCTCCGTGGCGATCTCGCGTTGACTTACGCCGTGCAATCGAGCCTCGACTGTGGGGTCCATGCCGGCGATGTGACCGCGTCGATGGCCGTGGAACCCCGCTCGGCGGGCGACGGCTTTGCCGCCATGATGGCGTGCCTGCAGCAAGTCGTCGAT
>JAYZVA010000115.1:0-16452 GCA_036156175.1 Myxococcota bacterium | reverse complement strand
CGGATTTCACGTCCGGCAGCATCGCGCTCATTCAGCGCGGGAGTTGCGAGTTTCAGACCAAAGTCGACAACGCGGTTGCGGCCGGCGCTGTGGGGGTCTTGATCTTCAACGAAGGGCAGCCTGGACGGCGAGATGTGTTCTTCGGGACGTTGGACGAAGCCGCAGAAAACGCGGTCCCCGTATTCGCCTTGTCGTACGACGCCGGTGCGGCCCTTGCCGCGCTGGATCCCACCGAGTTGGTCACCATGACGGCCGATTTCAGCCGGGTCTCTGTTCCGTCCGTCAACGTGATCGCGGAGACTGGGGGCGATCCCGATCGCGCGGTGGTGGTGGGAGCTCATCTCGACTCGGTTGCCGCCGGACCGGGCATCAACGACAATGGAAGCGGCGTCGCGATGGTCTTGGAGATGGCCACACAAGTGGCCGCCAGCGACTGGGCCCCGACCAATCAGCTTCGGTTTGTGTTTTGGGGGGCAGAAGAGCTGGGGCTGGTCGGCTCGATTGACTACGTGATGTCGTTGTCGGAAGCAGACCACGGCCGGATTTTGGCGAACCTCAACTTCGATATGGTGGCTTCGCCCAATCCTGCTCGAATGGTGTACGACGGCTCGGGAAGCCTGGGTGGAGACGGCGGCCCGAACGGGTCCGGCCGCATCGAACAGGTGTTTGCCGATTGGTTCAACGCCCAGGGGTTGGTGTTCCAAGAGACGCCGTTCGACGGGCGCAGCGACTACGGTCCGTTCATCTGGACCGGCATTCCCGCTGGCGGACTGTTCACGGGCGCGGAAGCGCTCAAGACGCCCGGGGAGGCCGACGCGTTTGGCGGCACGGCACTGCAAGCCTTTGACCCCTGTTACCATCAAGGGTGCGACACCATCGACAACCTCGATTTGGACGTGCTCGATGAGCTTGCCGGCGCCTCGATGCATTCGGTTGTGCAACTCGGCTCGTGGGACGGTCCGCTCTCGGACGGCGTGGCGGGTCCCCCGGTTGGTGCCCGAGAGCGCGAGCGGGTTCAGCGGGACTGGATTCCCTCAAGTTGCGGGGCAGGGCCCCGCGTATGGAGACGATGATGATTGGATTGTGGAGCATGTTGTCAATGGCCGGCGCTGCCGACTTGGTCAACGCAGAAACCGAGGATGGGTTTGGGTTCACTGTCGCGCTCGGCGCGGACATCGGTGGCCAGACCTTCAGCGCCTGCACGGGCTCGTTGATCACGCCCCGGGTGGTGCTGACGGCGGCGCACTGCGGGTCCGACTTGCCGATGGAACTCGTGGTCTCGCTGGGGAAGGCATTTTTCGGTCCACGGATTGATGCGGCGGACACTGTCGGGTTCGCCGAAGGAATCTTCCACCCCGACTACGTGGAGTTGCAGAACGGGATCGGTGGCACCTTGGGACAGAATGACATCGCTTTGCTTGTCCTTGAAGAGCCGGTCGACTGGGTCGAGCCGGTCTGGATTGCCGAAGATTCCATCGCGGACTTGGCGGTCGGTGCGTCCGTCACGTCCATTGGGTTCGGCGTCAGCAGTTCTGCGGGAACCGGGTCGGGCATCAAACGGTCGGCCGAGTTGACGGTCGACCGCATCGACGACACGTTCGTGTACTCCAACAGCGCAACCAACGACAACTCAGCCAATGTGTGCAGCGGCGACAGTGGCGGCCCACAAGTTTACTGGGACGGAGAGCGATGGATTCAGTGGGCGGTCCACTCATGGGCCGACCAAAGCTGTTTGGCCCAGTCGGGCAGCACGCGGGTGGACACAATTTCCCCATGGATCATGGACCAGTTGGAGAGCGTCCACGGCACGCGGGACCGTTGCGAGATGTGGGGCCTGTACGGGGACGGCATCTGCGATGCGGACTGCGACGCCGAAGACGTCGACTGCGCAACGCCCGTCGAAGCCGACGGTTCGGAGAAGTCATCCGGCGTGGGGTGCGCGACCGCACCGCCGGCGCTCGCCGTGTGGTGGGTGGCGCTCCTCGGGCTGGCGGGTCGTCGTCGGCGCCGTGGAACGACTTGAGGTACACTGCCGGGCATGAGACAACGTTCATGGCATTGGGTGGCATTGGTCGGCGTGTTGGCGCTGGGCTGCAAGAAGGAATCGGAATCCGAGGCGGACGCCGAACCGACCGAAGATGAGGCGGATGCAGACGCGGATGCGGACGCCGATGCCGACAGCGACTCGGATGCGGATGCAGACGCCGATGCGGATGCGGACCAGCCGGTCCGAACCGATGCAATCGTCTCCGTTGGCGCGGGGCTGGGCCACAGCTGCGCCGTCACGCTCGATGGCACAGCGTTGTGTTGGGGTGCCAACGAGAACGGTCAGTCGGACCCGCCGGACGGACCTTGGATGAGCCTCGCTTTGGGCGCCGTGCAGACGTGCGGGCTGCGGGGGAACGGGAACGTGGAATGCTGGAGCGACCTGCCGAACGGCATCGCCGACGCACCCAGCGGCATCTTCACCGCCGTTGCGAGCGGGAACACGCACAGCTGTGCGATCGACCGTGACCAACAACTGTTTTGTTGGGGTGCCAACAACCTTGGCCAAATCGATGTCCCCGAAGGCGCCTTGTTCACGGCCGTGGCGGCGGGCGCGTTTCACACCTGTGGTGCACGGACTGATGGGTACACCCAGTGCTGGGGGCAAGACGTGGGCGATGGCCGGTTGTCACCCTCCGGAAGCGGGCACGTCCAGCTCGCGGCCGGCATGAGTCACACGTGTGCACTGGATTCCAGCGGAACGCCCTACTGTTGGGGAGGGAACGACTACGGACAAGCGTCTGCTCCGGGCATGAGCTTCGACCGGATCACCGCCGGTGGATCGCACACCTGCGGGCTTGCATCCGATGGCATCGTGACGTGTTGGGGCAGCGATGAACAGGGGCAATCCAGTCCCCCGGCAGGTCGGTTCGTGGACATTGCTGCTGGGCGGTCTCACACGTGCGCCATCAATCAGTTCAGCACCGTCGTGTGCTGGGGCGCGAATCAGTTTGGTCAGTCCAGCCCTCCCGCGACCGGATCCGGTGGAGGGGTGGATACGGGTGCAACGGACACGGGCTTTGGGTTCTGATGCCGACAGACCACCAGCGTACGAGGAGAGGTCATGGCCATCGCACGGAATGAGTCTTGCCCCTGCGGCAGCGGGAAGAAGTACAAGCGGTGCTGTGGCGCTCCGGGCGCCGTACCGAAGTTTGGACCCGAGGTTGAAGCGGTGGGGGCTCCCTCGGAAGGAACGGACACGGGTCGCCTGGCCGTCGCGATCGCGCTGGTCGCAGCGGCCGTGGGTGCCGGTGTTGGGCTCGCGATGGAGTCCACCTCAAACGGGGTCGCCGTGGGCATGGCGGTTCTGCTTGCTGGCGTCATCTACTTGATGGCTCGAAAGCCTCCTTCCAGCACCGGTCGGGGCGGCAACACCGCCATTGATTTTGGCCTGAACCAGCGGGGCCAACGGCGAAACGCCGGGCCGCAGAATCGCCGGCAACGACGGCGCAAATGAACTCAGGCGTCGCCCACGGCCGGTGATTCAATCATCATGATGGCGGCTTCGGCGCTCATGGTTTCGTCGATGATGCTGCGAATGCCGGGCAAGTATTCGTCGACGACCAGCACGTTGTGGTGGACGAGGCTCTGGAAGAGTTCATGCGAGAACTGGCTCGGCTCAACTTGGACGCTGGTCTTGAACCGAAGCTCGCCTTGGTTCATGTCGAACTCGAAGTTGCCAAGATTGAGGCCATGGTTGGCGCGATGCAGGAACAGGGCCATCTGCTGGCGACAGGCGTCGGGCACCGGTTTGCCGATGATGGAGTAGAACAAAAAGTGATTGGAGGAATCCAAGACCACCGCAAGGCAATCCCACTCGCCGTTGTCGCCCTTGAACGCGGTCTGCAGAACCGTGTCGGAAATGGGTTGAGTGTCCCAGTCATCGGACTGGAAGTAGGCCATGGCTTTCTCGAGTAATGGACCCATTTGCCCTCCGCACTGGGTGTATTCGCTTGGGCGGTCCGAAGCCAGACACCGGTTGTTGCCCGCGTCGCCTCGGCGCATCCGTGGGGCGCCCCTTTGCAGGCCGGGTCGTCCCGCGCGGCGAAGTTGGGCGCGATGGGTGATGAGGTACGGGGACCGACAAGGGGCAGTGCGTATGCTTTTTAGAAATGATTAAAAGTATGTTTTAAACTACTTAAATCTCAAAAAAGGAGGCCCCAAAAAAGTCTTGACACTACAACACTTTTCGCCGCTGTGATACACCTAAGTCATCCCACGCAGCGGCATCCGCCGCTCATTTTCTCCTCTCAGGAATGGCTCCATGCGCAGATTATTGAAGTCCGGTATTCGGCGAATTGCCGGGTCGGAAGGCCCGGTCAACGACGTTCAGCACCCCGCGTTGCCGCGCGGTCAGCGCAATGCGACTGTGGTCTCGGTCGCCGCCCAAAAAGGCGGTGTGGGAAAGACGACGACGAGCGTCAACCTTGCCAGCGCGTTGGTTCGTGAACACGGCCTCCGGGTGCTGCTGATGGACGTGGATCCCCAAGGCCATGTCTACACCGCCATGAAGAAGCAGGTCCATGCTGGCGGCGGCGCCTTGTCCAGCGTTCTGACCGATGAGCGGGGCGGCCGCGAAGTCATGGAGATTGCCACGGAGACGATGCTGGAAGGCCTCGACGTGACGCCCTGCGACCCTCGACTTGCGGGTGCGGAAGATTTGCTGGGAACCCGCATCGGGAAGGAGTTCATCTTGCGCGATGCACTCCAGGTCACCCGAACCCACTACGATGTGATCGTCATCGATTGCCCGCCCAATCTCGGCAACCTGACCTTGAATGCGTTGGTCGCGTCGGACTACGTGCTGGTCCCGTGCGACCCGAGCCCCCTTGCCGTAAACGGCGTGGATGCACTCATTGGAACGGTGAGCACCATTGCGAACCGCCTGAACCCGAACATTGACATCTTGGGGTTGCTGATGACGCGGGTGGATGGCCGAAACACCACGCTCAATGAGACGGTGCGCAGCCAACTGGAGGCGGCCTACGGCGAGGTGATGCTCGATGTGAACATCGGCATCAACAACAGCCTGGCGCAAGCGCAGATGGCGGGAATGGACATCTTTGAGTTTGACCCCCGCTCCCGGGGTGCGACGCAGTACTCCATGCTTGCGAACACGGTCAACGACTTGCTCAACGGCTGACCCGCTCCCTGGGTGTTACGGCTCGATTCACCGAGGAGTATCGATGCCGGACTCAAACCTGCTCGCGACGTGGCAGTGGGCCGCCTTAGTGGCGGTTGCCCTGGTTGCATTGGCCCATTTCAAGACCAGCCGAGCGGACGGCGTGTTTGTGCGCAAGGTCCATCCGTATCGGCGCTTGATGTGGTTCGTCATGCCAACGCGCAACGAATGCGTGGTGTACTACGAAGACAAGATCCGCGCGGAGAAACTCATTGAGTACCTCGATGCAGTGCGGCCGCGGCTGAACTGCAACGTCACCCATGCGTACGTTGCTGCGCTCAACGTCGCCATCGCGGAAAGCCCGACCATGGACCAGTTCGTCATTGGTCGGCGCATGTACAAACGAAAGGTTCGCTCGATCACCTTCAGCATGAAACGGAAGGCCAAGGACGCGAAGGCGAAGATTGCGGTTGTGCGCATGCCGATGAGCAACGATGAAACCTTCGCTTCGCTGGCGGAACGGATCAACGGCAGCATTCAGCACCAGCGGTCCGGCAAGAAGACGCACACCGACTCGGAATACCAGTTGTTCGACCTTCTGCCGCGAACGGGCCTACGGTTTTTTGTCTGGCTCTTTCATGCACTCGACTACATCAACCTGCTTCCGTATGCGTTCACCAAAGAGGATGCCCTCTACACCAGCGCCGTGGTTGCCAACCTGGGATCGCTGGAGATGGATTCGGCATACCACCACCTCTACGAATGGGGGACCTCTTCGGTGTTTGCTACGCTGGGGCGCATCAAAGACGAGGCGTTGGTGGTGGACGGGGAGGTGGTCGCAGGCAAAGTGCTCACCGTGCGCTACTCCTACGACGAGCGCATCGACGATGGGCTCAGCACGCGCAAAGCGATTCGCCGCGTGAACGAAATCCTGAGCGATCCCGCGACGCACCTGGGGTGCATGGACGAAGAGCCGTCGACGCACACCCCGATGGTCACCCGCGCAGAGGCATGACCAATGCGCGGTCGGGTCAGACGGCCAGCGCAGCCAACGCAGCCGCGACGGGGATCGACAGGTTGTCGTCGATCCGTCGGCTGAACAGCTCGGCCAGTGTGCCGGCGAGCGCCCCTGCGCCGGCCATCTTGAAGGCCACAAGGGGCGCTGCGCTCCAAGCGAGCCACAGCCAAGCAAACGCGCAGACGGTGCCCACTGCAAAGAATGCCGCGGATCCCAGCAGGGTTCGTCCGTTGACCAGTTGCACTCGCCCGAAACGGCGGCCCACGATCGCGGCGGCGGGATCGGCGAAGCCGAGCACCACCATGCCCACCGTCGCGGCCTCCAAATTCCAGGTGCATGCCACCACGAAACACGCCGTGCAGAACCAGGTCGCGGAGTTCACCCGCCACGCTTCGTGAGGGTGGGCGAGTCGACCCAGCAGCCGCATCAAGAAGTCGTTCAACCGCGGCGCAATGCGGCGGCCAAGCTCAAGGCTCCAGGCCAGGCACATCATGAAGGCGGCAGCGCCCAAGACCTGGCGTTCCGTCAGCATCAGCAGCAAGCCCATGGCGATCGTTGAATTGCAGGCGTGAAAGACGTTTCGAGCGTAGTTGGTGGGCCGCAGGCTGGGCACGTGAATGTCAAGGTGCCGCAGGCTGGCCGCGTAGCGCTCGTAGACGGGCGCGACCGTGGCGCGAAATTCTTGCCAGGCGTCCCCCATGCCGGGTTGCGGATCGTGGGAGTCCATGATGCGGCGGAGCTCCATCAGCCCCGATCGAATGGCGTCGAGTGCGGGGGTGGCCTCGTGCGACTCCGTGGTCTGCACCACCTCCCGCAGGCGCGTGCGAACCGCTTCCAGCTGCGCGCGGAAGGGGGCGTCCTCGCCTTCGGTCCAATGACTTGGGTCCAGCTCACGCAGAAGCTCGTAGATGTCGAGCGCGAAGTCCTGATGCATCGTTGCGATTGCGGTGGCCATGCGGTTGTATAAGCGGATTTGAGGGCAGGCGACACATTCCGCGTCCGAACCGAAACGGAGAGGCCCGTTGAGTTGGGGACCGACTTGAGGGCGTCTGTTGGTCCAGAAAACCGGCAAAAATCGCCGGGCAGCGATGGTCGGTTCGGGTTTCGAAGATACCAGTGGTAAAGTGGGCATTCAGGGAGTCGGACGTGCACCATTTCTGGCCAGTTGTGGGGATCGCAAGCGCGCTCGGATGCAGCAAAAACAGCGCTGTTGTCGATGGCGAGGACCGGGCGCCCGTGGTCGAAATCTTTGCGCCGACCGAAGAAGACACGCTCTACACCGACCTCCCGGTGCGCCTTGGCATCACGGTGATTGATGCCGAAGATCGGGCCGGCGACCTCGAGGTGGAATGGCGAAGCGACAAGCAGGGACGGCTGGGCGTCGGCATGGATGTCATGGGCGAGACCACGCTTGAAGGCACGGCTCGGTTGGACGAGGGGCTCCACCTGCTCACGGTCTCGGTGCGTGACTCTGCCGGCAACCTTTCGACCGACGATGCCATTGCCACCGTTGGTCCACCCAACGAGGCTCCGACGTGCGCCATCGTGTCACCGGCCAACGAGGCGGTTGGAAATCCGGGGGAGACGGTCAATCTGACGGCGCAGGTGTGGGACGCAAACGAGTCGCCCTCGGCGTTGTCTGTGGAGTGGGGGTCGACCGTCGACGGGGCGTTGGGTGCGGCCACGGCCGGGTCTGATGGGTTGGCGGTGTTTCCGATTCACACGCTTTCGCCGGGGGCTCACACGATCCAGCTGGTCGTGCGCGATGGGCGCGGTGAGCAGTGCACGGACGTGATCGTCTACACCGTGGGCGGGGGGCCCGTGGTCACCATCGAGTCCCCCTTGGATGGCGCCATCGTGGATGCGGGGCAACCGGTTGAATTTTCGGGTCATGTTGAGGACAGCATCGACCCCGCGCCGGATCTCTCGATCGAATGGCGCTCGGATGCCGACGGCGTGTTGAACACGTTGCCCGCCGACATCGATGGCACCATGGACTTTCAGATTGATGAGCTGAGCGTTGGGTTCCACACCATCACGCTCTGGGCAGCCAACACCGAAGGCATGGCGAACGATGCAACCGTCACCATTCGCATCAACGGGGTACCGAGCCAGCCCACCGTCGTCATCGAACCCGCGTCCCCCAACAGCTCGCACGACCTCACCGCGACCATTGTGGACCACTCCAGCGACCCGGACGGTGAGGCCGTTGATTACCGCTACACGTGGTACCGCAACGGCTCCGAGTTTGCGGATGGGACCTCGGCCACGATTCCCAATGCAAGCACCACCCGGGGCGATGCGTGGCGGGTGGCCGTGACGCCACTGGACGGCATCACAGAAGGCGAACCCGGGCAAGCAGAAGTGTTCATCGCGAACACCCCGCCGCAGGTCCTCGATGTCAGCATCTCACCGGACCCCGCGTCCACCACCGACGGGTTTGAGTGCACCCACACGGGGGCGTCGGACTGGGACGGGGACGAAGTGAGCGTGACGCACCAATGGACCGTGGCGGGCGAAGTTGTGCCGGTGACAACATCGACGCTGCCGAGCGACTGGACGGCCCGAGGCAACGAGGTGTTCTGCGAAGTGACGCCCCACGACGGCTTCGAATCCGGCTCGGCGGTTCGTTCGAACGTGGTCACCGTCGCAAACTCGGCCCCCCACGTGGTGAGCGCATGGATCAACCCGGAGGCGGTTCGCGCCTGGGACACGCCCACGTGCGAGTGGGGCGGGTTCAGTGATCCGGATGGCGACGAAGATTTGTCGCGGGTGGAGTGGTTTGTCAATGGGTCGCCCGCGGGAACGGGGTCCGTCGCCCCGGGTTCCTACATCCGTGACGACACGCTCAGCTGCCGCGTCACGCCATCCGATGGCAGCATGGATGGCGAGCCCGTCACCGCATCGGTGGTGGTGGTCAACTCAGCCCCCACCTTTGACTCGTTGATCATGACGCCGCTCAGCGCGGATGTGGACGACACCATCCACTGCAGCGGCTGGGGCTACTACGACCCCGACGGCGACGCGGACAGCTCGTACATTGAATGGGACATCAATGGCGGCATCTGGGGCGTGTCCGGTTCCATCTCGGGAGCGTTTGTGGGGGGTGACGTGGTCACGTGCACCCTGATTGCCTACGACGGCTATGACGAGGGCGATGTCATGTCGGCCACTCAGACGATCGGCAACACAGCGCCGAGCATCACCGGCGTTCGCATCGAGCCCGAAGCCCCGACGGGCTACGACCCGCTGTACTGCGAAGCGGAAGGGTTTGTTGACCCCGATGGGGACGATGACCGGACGTGGTACTCGTGGTTCCGAAACGACATCGAACTCGAACTGTACAGCCCGTGGCTGCCGTCGGGATACACAGAGCCGGGCGACGAGATCGCATGCCGGGCCACCCCCTGGGACGGCAGCAGCAGCGGGACACCCCGCACCGCGAGCGTTGTGATTCGCAACACGCCTCCAACCGTCGCGGGCGGCTATTTCAGCCCGGCGGTGGTGCGCACCAACGACTCCCTCCGCATCGTCGCCGCCGGTGCGGATGTGGATGGCGACACCGTGACGTTGGCCTACCAATGGTCGGTGAACGGGTTCCCGGTGGGCGGGGATGCCGAATCGCTCGATGGCAGCACCCACTTCGACAAAGGCGACTCGGTGTCGGTTGTTGTGACACCGTCGGACGCCTCGGAATCCGGCGAATCCGTTGCGTTCGGCCCGATTGTCGTGGCCAACAGCGCGCCGTCGGGCCTGACCGCGGTGATCACGCCGGACGATCCCGACGAGGGTGAGGACGCGCTTCGGTGCGCGGTGGGCAGCGTGGCCGAGGACCCGGACGGCGATCCGGTGACGCACAGCGTGGCGTGGTACCGCCGAATGTTGCGAACCGGGTCGAGTCGATTGCTCCACACCTCGGGCGTGTACACCGACCTCCTTACCGGAGACTCGGTCGATGCGATGGAAACCACCGGCGGTGAAGAGTGGACCTGCGAGCTGACCGCACAGGACGATGACGGTGGTGCCACCATGGCAAGCGCCTCGGTGACCGTGGCGGGCTGGGTTGGTCGCACCGCCGACATTCCGGGTTTGTCGTGCGCCGAAATCCTGGTCAACTACCCGGACGCGCCGGATGGCTTGTACTTCGTGCGGCCCGTCGACGAGACCTTTCAAACCTACTGCGACATGACCACAGATGGGGGCGGCTGGACCATGGTCGCTTACGCACCCACCAACTTTGGTGCTCCGGATGAGTGGTCGTACGGCACTCCGGTTGATCGCGAAGGCTGCGTCTTGATGAGCGCGTTTTGCCGCATGTCGGACGACGAAATCAACGCCATCGTGGACCTGCGATACGACGAAATCTTGGACTTGGACTCTGGGTCCGATGACCGGATCCGACTGAACGCCCCGGGCCTCCCCAACCACGGCACGTACTACTGGGACACGCCCTTGAGCTTTTACACCACCACCGGGCCGTCCACGTCGTCGTGGTGGCGCGTTGCCAAGACCTTTGGCGGCGCGCACAGCCTCGGTTGCGCGCCCACCGATGGGCGCGGCTTTGGTCACGAGCCGACTGCAGGAGGGTGCAGTGCCTCTGCGGAATTCGGAGCGGCCTATACCGACCGCGTTTACTTTGTATCCATGGACGGGTCCAGTGTCGGAGGAGCAGTCGACACTCCTTATGCGTGGTATGCGAAGTAGCCTCCTGTTGGCGGGGCTCAGCGTCGGCTGCGGGGACCAGAAGTTCACGGTGGTCAACGCGGAGCCGGACGTGATGATCACGTCCCACGGCAACGGCGACTCGGTGGGTGAGGGCCAGCGAACGCTCTTCATGGGCGTGGTGGACGATGCCGATGACGACGAAGACGAGTTGAGTGCCACGTGGATGGCCGGCGACCGGGTCGTCTGCGAGGGCTTGGTGGTGAGCGAGTGGGGTGAGACTTCGTGCGAGATGACGCTCGCCATGCGGGAAACCGAGGTCTCGCTGTTTGTGGCGGATCCCCGGGGTTCGACGGGAGGAGCAACGGTTCGCTTGGACGTCATCGAGACGGACGCGCCGAGCGTCTCGATCATCAGTCCAGAAAGCGAGGGGCGGCATTACTCGGACCACCCGGTGCGCCTGGAGGCCGTTGCGACCGACAACGAGGACTTCGTGGTTGACCTCGCGGTGTCGTGGGTCGGTGACGCGGTGGGCGACCTCGGTGTGCCTGCCCATCCCGACTCGGACGGAACCATTCGTGCGGACGTGGCCTTTCCGATGGGGACCCACAACCTGCGCGTCACCGTGACCGATACATCGGGAAAGTATGGCGACGACACCGTTCAGATTGACGTCTCCGGTCCGAATCGTTCGCCGAGCTGTGCGTGGCTCACGCCGGAAAACGGCACCGTATTGGTGTACGGCGAGCCCGTTTCCTTGTCGGGGCGAGTGGACGACCCGGACGTGAGTGCAGACTGGCTTTCAGTGGAGTGGATCAGCGACATTCAGGGCCTGCTGGGCACCAGCACACCCGCTTCGGACGGCGCCGTGAGCTTCACCGCCAGTGACCTGGATAAAGCCGCGCACACCATCACCCTTCGAGCCGTGGATGAGGTGGGTGCCACGTGCACCGCGGAGCGCTCCGTTGTGGTCTCGGCACGACCCGAGGTGAGCATCGTCCGCCCGGTCGGGGAATCCCTGTATTATTCCGACCATCCGATTGCGCTCGACGGGATCGTGACCGACGAAGAAGACGCCCACGACTCATTGGTAGCGGAATGGTCCAGTGACCTCGATGGTCCGTTGGATGTGGCAACAGACGTCGACGCTGACGGGCACAGCACCGGTGCGGCTCGGCTCTCGGCCGGCGTGCACATTGTGACGCTGACGGGAACCGATGCAGACGGCGTTGGTGCCGTGGATTCCAGCACCATTTCGGTTCGAGGACCCAATCAAGTGCCCACCTGTGCGGTTGTCGCGCCGCTGGCCGGAGCGGGGTTTGACGAGGCGAGTCCTGTGGCCCTTGAGGGCCTCGTCGATGATGCGGATGTTGGTCCCACGGGCGTCACCGTCGTGTGGGAAAGCGATCTCGACGGAAGCCTTGGACCGAGCGTCCCCGCGTCGGACGGCGCCGTCTCGATGACGGTGCCGACGTTGTCGGTTGGTACCCATACAGTGTCCATGGTGGTGACCGATGAAGTGGGGGCAACCTGCATCGACAACACCACGATTTTGATTGGCCGCGCCCCCTCCGTCGCCATCAGCGCACCTTCGGATGGTGGTTGGGTCAATCAGGGAGAAACCACCACGTTTCTCGGCCTGGTCTCGGATGCCGATGATGCACCCACGACGCTGATGGTGGAGTGGGCAAGCGACCGCGATGGGGTTCTTCATGAGGGAAGTCCGGATTCGGCCGGGATCACCGTCTTCACTGCCGACGGGTTGACCGTGGGCACCCACACGATCGCACTGACGGCCACGGATGCGCTGGGCCTGTATGCGACGACGGTGTCGGTGCTCGAGGTCAACGGACTCCCGACGGCGCCCATGGTGCGAATCGAGCCCAACCCGGCCCGCACCACGGATGCCTTGTCCGTGGCGATTGACGCGGACGGAATCGATCCAGAGGGCGAGCCGGTCAGCTACCGGTTTGAGTGGTCGGTGTCGGGCGAGCTGCGATCGGAATCCGCCGCCGTGACGCCCGATCGCACGGCAAAAGGGGAAGAATGGACCGTGCGAGTCATTCCCACCGATGGGCGTGGAGAGGGTCCGGCGGGGACCGATGAGCGGGCAATCTCGAACACTGTTCCCGTGATCGAGTCGGTCCAAATTGGGCCGGATCCGCTCACCACCGAGTCCTTGGCCGTGCCCATTGTGACGGCGGTGGACCCGGACGACGACCCGCTCACATTTGCCCACGCTTGGACGGTCGATGGTGCCGCAGTGGGCGATGCAGATGGCGAACTGGATGGGCTTCTGCACTTCGACAAACACCAGTTGGTCGGGCTCTCGGTGCTGGCCATGGACGATGAGTCGTCGGGTGATTGGGTGGATGCGGACGCGGTCTGGGTGCAGAACACCCCCCCGACCGCCCCGGAAATTGAGATCGTGCCCGACGCGCCGATTGGTGGGGTCGATGATCTGTGGTGTCGCGTGCGCGAGCCTGGGTACGACGCCGACGGCGACCCGATGTACTACAGCGTGGCCTGGGAACGGGACGCGTATCCGTACCCCGAGGTGGAAGCGGGCGACACGGGCATGCCGTGGTCGGGTCCCTTGACCGACGATTGGACCGGCGACCTCGTCCCCGCGGCGGACACGGAGCCGTCGGAACTGTGGGAATGCGCGGTCACAGCATGGGACGATGAGGAAGCGGGCGCAACGGCCGTCGCCAGCGCGGAACTGGAGAGTCCCCCGCCGGGGTGCGGGGATGGGATTCTCCAACCTGGCGAGGAAGTCGACCCCCCCATCAGTCCCTTCACAGAGATCTCGATTGACCCCGATACGTGCCGGTGGGATTTGTCGGAGGTGGAGCAGTTGTACTGCTATGGAATGTGTTCCTGGGCGGGTCCTCCCGGCTGCGACCAAGCCGATGCCGACACGCTGTGCAAGTTGGTCATGGACAACCCATTGGCCGTCGCAAAGCCCTACGACGAGGGCGGTTGGGTGTTGTCGTCGCCGTTGAGCGAAGCCGGTTTTGCTGGAGTTGGGTGCAGTCGCGGGACACTCATCGACACCGACCGTGGTGTTCCGTATGTCGCGTGGATGGATGCGTCGCTGGCGGCCCATCACGGCGGTGGCGGGCAAGTTGTTGCGTTTCCGGACTGTGAGGTTCCGTGAGTCTCCGCTACATTGCTGACGTGCGGTATCTGTGTGCAATGACCGTGGCGGGACTGGCCGCGTGCAGCAAGAGCGACCCCGCGTGCATGGACGGCTTCGGCCGTGACAACGCCGGGCGGTGCGTCCCGATTGAGGCAAGCGGTACGGTGCAGTCGGTGACCATCGGGCCTGCGGATGCTCGGACCAATGATTCGTTGATGGCAAACGTGGTGATGGATGGCGAGCGCGTGGACACCGGCTTGCCGTTCGCCGATTACCCGGTCCGATACCGGTGGTTCGTCAACGGCGTTGAGTCGACCGGAACCGCCGACCACTTGCACGGGTGGAAGTACTTCGAGAAAGGCGACGCCGTCAGCTTGGTCGTTGAATCCCTGGATGATGAGGGTGCGGGCACACCGTCCAACACGGTGACCATTCAGAACACTCCGCCACCCGCACCCGGCGTGACGCTGACCCCGGACGAACCGTACGCCGGAGTGGACACCTTGCGCTGCGCGGTGAGCGGTGTTGGCGACTTTGATGACGACCGAATCACGTACCGGATGGAGTGGACCAAAAACGGTGAGGCGTGGTCGGCGTTGCCGAGTCCGCCTTCGGACGGTGCCGACATGCCGGGGCAGTACGACACCGGGGACTTGCGCCCGGAGCCGCCGCCCGACCCCAGCGAGGTTCCCGGAAGCCACACCGCTGCGGGGGACGAATGGGCATGCACCGTCGCGGCATTTGATGGCGATGATTGGTCGTTGCAATCCGTTGCGACGGTTCGCATCCGGGGCAGTTTCAGCGGTTGGGACGACAACACGTTCGAGTTGAAGGACGCCGATTACCGATTTGTCGGTGAAGTGTCCGACGACCGTGCGGGCGCGAGCCTCAGCTTTGTGGGCGATGTGGATGCGGATGGACTCGCCGATTTCGCGATCCCCGCTTTTTTCAACGACGAAGCCGGCTTCAACGCGGGCAAAGTCTACTTGGTGCGTGCCGCTGACTTGCCGCCTTCGGGCGGGGACATCGCGCTGGCCGATCTGCCCGTGGCGTTCCTTGGCGAGCGGGACGAAGACGAAGCGGGTCACGCCGTTGGCCCCGCTGGCGATCTCGACGGGGATGGGCTCGATGACCTGCTCATCAGCGGCTACCGCAATGACGTGCCGATGACCGACAACGGTCGGGTGTACGCCATCCTTGGATCGTCGCTGACCGCCCCTGGCGTCCGTTCGTTGGCGGAAGCCGACGCTGTATTCGTTGGGGAGGCGTACGAGAATCGGTTGGGCCACACCATGGGTGGGGTTGGCGACATGGATGGCGATGGCCGGGCTGACTTGATCATGGGAGCGTACGGGTATGCCGCGGCCGGTGAGACGTCGGGCAAGGTCTACATCGTGCCGGGCAGTTCCTTGGAGCTTGGCGCAGAGCGGACCGTCGGCAGCACCGAGATCATGTACACCGGTGAGTTTGCCAATGACGCGGCGGGACACGCGGTGCGCGCGGCCTACGACGTCGATGGGGATGGGCTCAGCGACGCAGTCGTGGGGGCCCGGTTGAACTCCTCGGCGGCGTTCGATGGTGGCAAGGGGTACGTGATCCTGGGCGCGTCGTTGGGTGTGCCGGGGAGCGTCACATCGCTTGCGGACGCGGACCACGGCTTCTTTGGCGAGGAAGAGTCTGGATGGTTTGGGTACCAGGCTGCGGGCGTCGGCGACGTCGACGGCGATGGGCTTGACGACGTCATGTTTGGGGCGCACATCACCGACTTCGAGCGCGGCTCTGCATACTTGTTCCTTGGGTCGAGCATGGACTCGGGAGCCATCGGTTCATCGGCCGCCGACGTCCGGTTCAATGGGCAGAGCTGGTCCGACCATGCGGGTCGGTCCATCGCGCCCGCTGGGGAGGTGGATGGCGACGGTTTGGCCGACATCCTGATCGGCGCTCGGAACGCCGGCGACCGCCAGGGGCGGGGCTACTTGGTGCTGGGTGCCTCGCTCGAACTGGGAGTCATGGACCTGCAAGACTCCGACGTGCGATTCATTGCTGAGGCCCGACTGGATGAGGCTGGGTACACGGTCAGCACAGCAGGGGATGTCAATGGCGATGGCCTCGACGACCTGTTGTTTGGCGCGTGGCAAGGCGATCCGTACGAAGACACCGCCGCGGGGCCCGGAAAGGCTTACTTGGTCCTGGCCCCTTCGGAGTAAGACCGGCCGTTGGCGCTGCGCGTTTGCCTCGCCAGTCGGCCCGCTATCGTGGACGCCCGATTTCCAGATTTTTTTGGGTGATCGGGGCGGCGCCCGGATCTTTCGCTCAATTGGCGGTATAGTGGCCTCGGAAGCTCACCATGTTCAACCCCCCCCTGAACATTGGCCGGCGCGTCCTCTATGGATGGGTGTGTGTAACGGCGTTTGGCTGCGGTCCCGAAGTGTCGGACTGCATGGACGGCTTTGCGGCCGACCA
>JAYZVA010000114.1:0-10408 GCA_036156175.1 Myxococcota bacterium | reverse complement strand
GGCAAGGCCAGCATCACGGCGATCCCCGTGCGTTGACGCACCCCCCTCATCGGTCTAGGATGTAAGCATGGGAACAAAGACACTGGCATTGGGAAAGCAGGCGATGATCTTGGAACGCCGGGACTGGGTCCTCTGGGCCATCAGCAGCATCATCTGGCGTCTGCCCGGTAAGGTCCCGTCGAAGCTGGCCGGCTTCTCACACACGGAGTTTGGCTCGGCGCTCGACATGCTGGCCGCCGTGTTGGAAACCCCACGGCGGGACATGCGGGCGCGGTACTTCCGACACGCCTTGGACGAACTCAAGCACGCTGCGATGTTTCGCCGGCGGTCCCTGGCCTACGCCGGCGACCGCGTCAAGCGCACCGCTGCCATGCTCGACGACTCCGCCTTCATCCGTGAGCACGGCATCAACGACTCGGATTCCTTGTTCTCGAAGTCCGATGAAATCGAGTTCCTGGCGTTCGTCTGGATCGCCGAGCGGCGCGCTGCGCAGCAGTTCGATGTCTACGCCGACCTGCTGAAGGATGACGATGACACCCAAGCCATGTTTTCCGAGATCGCGAAGGATGAACGGTTCCACATCACCTACAGCCGAAACGAACTCGACAGGTACGAGGCGCAGGGCGACGCGCAGGCCGTGAAGGAAGCCGTGGACCGCATCAAGCGCCGCCGATTCTTGGAAGCTTGGCTGCGATTTTCCGTGGTCTTGGGCGACTTCATGTCCAACTTGTGGCTCGGGATTCTGTACATCCTGGTGATTGCTCCGTCCTCCATCTTCGCGCGCATCACCGAGAAGCGGACCAGCGGATTCGTCCGACCGGACACCGACTGGGACGAGCCTTTGTTCGAACGGGCGCAGATGCAGGCTTGAGTTAAAGCGACCACACATGTCCACAATCATCCTCGGCATCTCCGCGCAGTACCACGATTCGGCCGCTGCTTTGATTCGAGATGGGGTTGTGGTGGCCGCCGCGAGTGAAGAGCGGTTCAGCCGCCTCAAGCACGATGCGTCGCTGCCAATCCGCGCGTCGCGCTGGTGCTTGGAAGAAGCCGGCGCGACCATCGACGACGTGGATTACGTGGTGTTCTATGAGAAGCCGCTGCGAAAGTTTGAGCGACTGCTCATCCAGCAGCTGCTGAACTTCCCCAAGAGCTTTAAGGCCTTCCGCCGCAGCTCAATGGTGTGGTTGACGGACAAGTTGTGGGTGCGAAACTCACTGGTGAAACAACTCGGCGTGCACCCGGACAAGATTTTGTGGTCCGAACACCACCTCTCGCATGCCGCAAGCGTGTTCTACGGGTCGGATCTCGAGGAAGCCGCCATTTTGACGGTGGATGGTGTCGGCGAGTGGGCCACCACGGGTCTATGGAAGGGTGGGCCCGATGGCATCGAGCCCATCTTTCAGGTGAACTTTCCCGAATCGATTGGCCTGGTCTACAGCGCCTTCACCGCATTCCTGGGCTTCCGCGTCAACAACGGCGAGTACAAGGTCATGGGCATGGCCGCCTACGGCGACCCTGTCTACGAAGAGCAGGTCAACAAGGTGCTCTGGACCAACGACGATGGCTCGTTCGCGGTCAACATGGAGTACCTGAGCTATCACTACTCCGCGACCGATTCGTACACCAAGAAGTTCGAGACGCTGTTTGGTGAGCCGCGGTTCCCCGGCTCCGCATTCGACCCCACCAGCCCGGAAGGGAAACGGTTTGCCGACATCGCGGCAAGCATCCAGAAGGTGACCGAAGACTGCATGGTGGGCCTGGCAAATCGACTGCACAAGGAAACCCAGCTCGACCACCTCTGCATGGCCGGAGGGGTCGCGCTGAACTCGGTGGCCAACACGGCCATTTTGGAGCGAACTCCCTTCAAAACACTGACGGTTCACCCTGCCGCAGGCGACGCCGGCGGCTCGGTTGGGGCCGCGCTGTGGGCCTGGAACGAAGTGTTGAACAACCAGCGGAATGAGCCCATCACCACGCCGGGCCTCGGCGAGTCCTGGAGCCACGAACGCGTTGCAGAAATGCTCTCGGACCTCAAGATTGCCGCGGAAGACGTGGGGGATCGGGTCGCCAGCTTGGCGGCCCAAGACATTGCCGATGGCAAGGTCATCGGATGGGTGCAGGGGGGCTTTGAATGGGGACCGCGAGCCCTGGGCCACCGCTCGATTCTGGCAAATCCACGGGACCCTGACATGCAGGACCGCGTCAATCAGAAGGTCAAGTTTCGCGAGCGTTTCCGGCCTTTTGCGCCATCGGTCCTCGCGGGGCACGAGCAACGGTATTTCGAGATACCGGAGGGAGCCGATCAGCCCATCCGGTGGATGCTCATGGTCGTTCCGGTTCTCGAAGACCAGAAAGCAATCATGCCGTCCATCACCCACATCGACGGAACGGCACGCATCCACGTGGTCGAAGAAGACGCCAATCCCCGGTACCACGAGTTGCTCACGGCCCTGGGGGAAAAGACCGGGCACCCCATCGTTTTGAACACGTCGTTCAACCTAAAGGGAGAACCCATTGTGAGCTCGCCGGTCTATGCGCTGGCGACCTTCATGCGGTGCGACATCGACGTTCTGTACATTGATTCATTTCGGATCGACAAAGCCAAAATGCGGGGACTGGACCGAGTGTCCTGACGCGCATTCTTCGATTCCTGCGGAGTTCCCATGCCAGACGAAAACAATCCCAGCAACTTGTCGCTCCGGATGGGCACCATCGGACAGGTCTACAAGATGCTGAAGCGCAGCAAGCGGTGGTGGATGCTGCCCATGGTCACCATCCTGGTTCTGCTCGGCCTCGCGTTGTCGGGCCTCCAAGCCGTCCAGTACGTCGCACCATTCATCTACGCTGTTTTTTAGAAGACGCTGTAGAACCGCTCAACCACAGGCCGAAAGTCGCCCAGCAACAGCGCGGCACCCATGCCTGCGGCGCCAATCAGAACCGGTACCAGCCACCAGCGGGTCATGGTGGGCGCGTTATCGTGACGTTCATTCACTCCCCCATGATACCCGCTGCCCATGCCCCGACGTAAAAAACTCGACCTCGATGGCCGATGCGACCGTTGCCTTCAGCAGGTTGCCCATTGCGCCTGCGCGCTCATCCCCACCATTCCGAGCGCCACGCATTTTCTGATTATTCGTCACTGGAAGGAGCGAAGGAAGCCGTCGAACACCGGGCGATTGGTCGATTACGCGCTCCCCAACTCCACGCTGGTTGACTACGGAGCACCGGGAGAAACATGGGACCCGAGCGTCCTTGATTTGACCAATGCTGCCCTCCTGTTTCCGAGTGAACACGGCCCGCGCTGCACCGTTGCACCGGATACCGTTGTGGTGATTGATGGCAGCTGGCCGCAAGCGAGAAAGCTGGTCAACAAGCTCCCCGGTCTCAAGGAACTTCCGCGCCTCACCGTTGCGCCCCACGGCAGCGATCGGACGCGCCTTCGAACACCACCCATCGCGAATGGCGTGTCCACAATCGAAGCTGTCGCATCGGCCCTCGACTGGATTGATGGTCCATCGTCGGGCGAGCCGCTTCGAACGCTGTACGATCGGATCGTCAAGGGGGCAGTCGCTGCACGAGGGCGGCCCCTCCACCGATGAACCCAAGACTCCCGTACGTCAATGCCAACCCATCTTCTCGATCCCACCATTTGCTTCCTCAACCACGGCAGCTTCGGCTCCACGCCGCAGGAACTGCTGGACCTTCAGCAGGACTTTCGTCGCCTGATGGAGCGAGAACCCGTGGATTTCCTGGTCCGTGAGCGCGATTCACGGTGGCGCTCAGCCGTTGCGTCCGTCTCCTCGTTTCTTCGCTCCGACCCGGAATCGACGGTGTTTGTGCACAATGCCACGAGCGGCATCAATGCGGTGATTCAGTCGTTCCCATGGGACCGGGGCGACCAGATTTTAACGACCAACCATCGCTACGACGCGGTTCGCCGCACGCTCGAGCACGCCATGCATCGTCACGGGGTCGATGTGGTGGAAGCCCAGGTACCGTTCCCCCTCGATTCACCGGAACAGATTCTTGATGCGATCGGCGCGGCCATCACTCCCCAGACTCGGATGATGGTCGTGGACCACATCGCATCCCCGACGGCAATCATCTTTCCGATCGATGACGTCATACGAATGGCGCGTGAACGCGGGATCGCCATCTTGGTCGATGGCGCTCATGCACCCGGCCATCTTGATGTGGATCTCCAAACCAATCCACCGGATTTTTGGGTCGGAAACCTTCACAAATGGCTGTGCGCACCAAAAGGGTGCGCCGTGCTCGTGGTGGAAAAGCAGTGGCACCATGCAGTCCACCCAACGGCCATCTCGCACGACTACGGGACTGGACTGCAGGCGGAGTTCAGGTGGACCGGAACACTCGACCCCTCCGCCTGGATGTGCGCGCCGGCGGCCATCGAGTTGCACCAGGAGCAAGGGGGTCCGTCCTTTCGTGCTGCGCATCACGACCTGGTCCAACAGGGGCGCCGGATCGTGGCAGATGCTCTGGATGTCGACTTGCCTCACCCTGATGATCCGCTGCTGTACGGCGCGATGGCCACGATTCCCCTGCCGTGCGACGTTGACGCACTCGAAGGATTGTGGATGCGGCTGCGGGAACACCACAAGATCGAGGTCCCCATCCTCTCGTGGAACGGACGCAGCTTCGTCCGCATCTCCGGTTACGCCGCTTACAACACACCCGCTCAATACCGCAAACTCGCAAGCGCCCTTCGGAGTGAGCTCCGCTAACGCTGCAACCGAATCACTGGTTTGCCGATCCGACTGAGCTCCCACCGATTGCCCGGCGTCAAGTCCAAACAGTCCAGCAATGTCAGGTCAAACTGCTCGCCAAAGTGGTGCTCCACATCGGCGTATGAGACGGAAAAGGGCGGACCCCGTCGCTCTTCAGCCGGGTAATCGAAGGTCAACATGAACCCCGTTGCACGGGGCGACAACAACCGGGCAATCTGCGCGGCGTACGCCGCGCGACGTCCGGGCTCGAGCGCCACGACTGCGGCGCGGTCGTACCACGCAGGGACCACCCCAATGTGCTCCGTCGTCAACTCGAAGAAGTCGCCGATCCAGATGTCAATGCCGCCACCCGATAGAACCAAAAACGAGTCCCGCTGCGAGGCTGTGGCCTCGATGCCTTGTTCGGCAAAGAACGCCCGTCCTGCGAGTTCCGACAACTCAACGCCCACAACCGCGTGTCCGCGTTTGCTCAACCAGGCCATGTCCGAACTCTTGCCGCAGAGGGGCACCAGCACGGGGCAGGTGGCATCCGCAACCAAATCGGGCCAGTGTTCGACCAACTGGGGATTGATCTCATCTTGGTGAAATCCGGTCTTGCCCTCGCGCCAACGTTGCTTCCAAGCCTGATTTTCACTGCTCATTGCACAACTCCGTGAGGGCACATCGAACGTCTGCCGGCCCCGCCGTATCGTGTATATACGCCACGTGACCCAACCGACCAACCAAATGGGCCCACCGCGTGGACTCGCGGCCAAAGTCATAGCTAAAGAGAATCGGCGTCTGGTGGCCCGCCGCACGGATGGCATCGGCAATGTACGCGCCTTGGTGCCGTTCCAGGAAACGCCGCACGCGCACGGTATCGCCGCCAAACCGTTCACGGATCGCCCCATCATCTCCCAGCAACCGTTGCGCGCGATCAAAGCGCATGTCCATGAAGATCACATTCCACGACGATGCAGACAACATGGCGAGCGCATCAACGCCGTCGCCTGCACGACCGAACTCAACCTCGGCCCCCAAATAGCGCCCCATCGTCTCCGAGTACTCGTATCCATCCTCGACGATCAGCACCCTCATGCCACCACCCCGCCTTCAACGCGCTCCAACTCAACCACCACGGCCTTCGACCAGCCGGGTTCCGAAACCACCCGCACCGTCCCTCCGTTGCGCTCAACCAGGTCGCGAACCAGCCCGAGTCCGCGGCCAACATCGGCTTCACCAATCATGGTCGAACTCAAGTGACCCTTCGCGGAGTCGAGCACAGCCACATCAGCACGCAGCAACCCCGTGATCGCATCGGTTCGATGCTCAACGCGCAATCCAATGCGTGCATCCCCATTGGAGCCGTCTTCTACCAGTGCCTGCAAGGCGTTGCGCAGCAAATTGGTCAAGACATCCTCGAGATCGCCGCGGCTTGCCGAGACGACGGTCCCGTCCGGCATCGACTGCTCCAGTTTCGGCAAACGTTCGGTGGCAAACCCGGGCTCTGAACGCACACGGCGGTCCACGCGCGCAATCAAGTCGGCCGAGAGCTCACACGTCGACAACACGCTCAGCAGCGTTCCCAGCTCTTGGTAGGCATCGACGTTGAGCGCGTGACTGATCGCAGACACCGTACCGGCAAGGCCCATGCGCTCGGTGGCGTTTGCAGGAGGAACCCGCAGTTTTCGCCGAATCCGATACAGCGCGGCCATCGAGCGTGAAATCGGCCCAAACACCGGATCCCCATGCCGCAAATCGAGGTGCATGCCGTGTCGGCGGCCGACCATCAACAACTGCGCAAGGTACGCGTCATAGCGCGAAGTGACGCTCTCTTTCCCGGGTCCACCGAAGAGACGCTCTGCGCCATAAACCACCGCGGCGTCATCACCCTCTTCGAGCGCAGCAGCCATTTCATTGAGCAGCGATGTGTTGTGCTTGAGCAACTCGTGGCGAACCGCCGAGACCACGAGGCCGACATCGTGAGCCGCCCCGGGAACCCGCTGGAGCAGCTGCTGCAGCGTCTTGCGACGGTTCCGTCGCCATACCAATACCGCGACGATGATCCCCAGTCCAAGGAGTGCACTGCCCAACGCAAGCTGTTTCCTCTGGTGCTGGTGTTCGAGGGTCGCCGACAGCGCAACGGCCGGAGGGTGCTGCGGCCCGCCAGCAGTCTGTTCAAAGAATCGGGTCAGGTACGCCCGTGCCTCATTGGTTTGGCCGTTGTGGTTCGCGACTTCCGCCAACCGATACAACGCTTCCACCGAGCCGGCCTCGCTGGCACTCGTGTACGCCGCGAAAGCGGCGGCGGTGTCCCCCTCGAACGAGGCCAGCTCCCCCAACGCCACCAACACCCCGGGCTGCTCGGGGTTGATCCGAAGCGATGCCTCCCATACTCGGCGGCCGGCTGCGCGGTCGCCATTCGCCACCTCCAGAGCAGCCATCAAATTCAACGCCCCGGTCCACTCCGGGGCCAGTTCAACCGCCCGCTTGACCTCGGCAATGGCACTCGTGAACTGTTCTTCTGCTCGGTATGCCCGCGCCAACCGGAAGTGTTCAGCTGCCTCGGCACTGACGCCCTCTACTCCCCTGTTCGGCTCGACGTCACCGGAAATCTCTGGCGCCTTGCGACCCAACTGTTGGATTCGTTGTTGGGCTTTGCGGCCCCAATCTCCGCTTGGGTCCATTGCCACCACGGTTCGGTAGGACTGCACGGCCGCATCGTAGTCTCGCAGCCCCCGCTCCATCTCGGCCACTCGGTAGGCAACCTCGGTCCAAGTCGGGCGCAACGACAAGGCTGTGCGATACGCATCCCGTGCTTCACGGTCGCGCTTCCCGCCATAGGAGTCGACCAGCAGATCACCCAAATTGGCGTGCCACTCTGCCGCATTGGGGGCTGCACTGATGGCGCGAATGAACGCCACCTCGGCCTCGGCATGGTCTCCCCGTGAGCGATGGATCTTGCCAAGAGCACCCCAGGGTTCGGGATTCGAGGGCACCGATCGAACCAACTCGGACAGCGCCGCGATCGCTTCATCGTCGCGCTTCGATGCCGCCATTCGCCTCGCGGATTGCAGCAATGCACGCTCGGCGGGCGCAAGCGGGGTCTGCTCCGCGACGGTGAAGTCGCGGGCCGCACGTTCAATCTGCAGCCGATCGAGCCGGGCTTGCACTTCGTCAACCCAGTCCGTCGCGGGCCAGCCGGTGAGCACCCGCCGCATCAACCGTTCCGCGAGTTGGTCCTCGTTGGCCGCCCTGAGCTCCCCAATCACATCCAGAATCACCGACCCCTTGGGCGCGCCTTGCACAAGGTCGAGGTACCCATCGATGGCCGCAGCGGCTCCCGCAGGATCCACGCGTTTCAGCGCACGGGCCTCACCCAGATACGGCCAAGCATCCCCCAACTGCAGGGACTGCTGAAGTCGATAGAGTTCGGCAGAACGCAGCGGATCGCTGCTTTCCAGCAAGAACGCTCTGGCTTCCACGCCTTTCGGATTCGACCCCAGCCGTTCGTAGGTCCGAAGCGCAGTCGCGGTGTCGCCTTGCGCCTCCAGTGCTCGGCCGAGCCCCAGGATTGCCGCCTCGTGACTGCCATCGAGGGCAACCAGCACTCCGTAGTGGGCCGCAGCCTGCGCCCATTGGCCGCTTGCCTCTGCCTCCACGGCCGCAGCGAAGCGCTCCTCCGCCGCAGGAGACAGCGGTGAAGCGAGCGCAATGACGCCAGCCAACCACAGCCACATCATCCGACGATCCGCTCCTTCATGTCGCGGACCCGCAAGCCCAGCTGGTTGAACCGCAACTGGACCTTCCGTGCCGCGTCTCGGTCGCCCAAGAGCACGCTGGCCATGGCCGCAAAGTCTCCCTGATGCTCGAGATACAGCGTGGAGAAATACTGGCGCTCCACATCCTGAGCCACTTTGTTCAACCCGGACATGGCCCGAAGCTCGATGCCCATTGTCTTCCGACTCGCTTCTGCGGAACGATCCATGCGCACAGCGAGAAGCTGATCGCGCACCAACTTTGGGCGGACCTGCACCACGTCGCTCCGCCCTTCATCGGTCCTCCTCGCGTGCCCGCCAGAGGCAATGGCCTCCGCAAGCGACAATGTCAGGGCGTTCTCCACTGCCATTGAGAACTCACGGAGATTCCCCGGCCACGGGTGTTCCCGGATGCACGCCATGGTCGGCTTGGGAAACCAAAACTGAACCATCCCGTCAACCGGATCCGGGGCTTGGTCGCCGACATGGGCCACGATGCCGTTCACAGACTGCCCCGTCAATCCAGCGTACTCATCGAGCAGGCCCATGAGGTACCCCTCGGCGCCAATTCGGTCGACGGCAAAGCGGGTCAGCCGGCCCCAATCCGTGCCCCGGTCCTTCAGCGCCGGCAGCTCAATGGCCGATGCGGGGTTGAGCCGCATGTACAAATCCGCGCGGAACCTCCCCTCGGCGACCAAGCCCGTCAGGTCCTCGTTGGTGGCCACGACCAGCTTCACATCGACGTGACGCTCGCGCGTGTCGCCGACCCGTGTCACGACACGCTCTTGCAGGACCGCGAGCAACATTTTCTGGGCCTCCATCGTCAAGTTGGCCACCTCGTCGATGAAGAGCGTCCCGCCATGAGCATCTTCAAATGCGCCCGACCGGTCTGCGATGGAACCGGTGTACGCACCCCGGACCGAGCCGAAGAGGTGGGCTGCGACGAGATCTGCGGGCAGCGTCGACAGGTCCACCGAGATGAACTTCCCATCCCGACGACTCTTTTTATGGACAAAATGCCGAGCGATGAGGGACTTTCCAGATCCGGTCGGACCAAGAAGCATGACCGGCAATCGGCCGCGTGAAAAGGTCTCCAAGCGGGTTCGAATCGCCCGCATCGCGGCCGACCGCCCCCAGAAAATGGGGCCGTCGGCGCTCGCGCCAATCCGACGTCGAAGAATGCCCTCGACCTGGCCGCGAAGCGAATGCGCATCGATGTCCTCATGGTCGAGGAAGTAGGTGTATTCCGTGGCTCCAAACTGCTCCGCAGCCGCCTCCATGCCGGCGCCGTCTTGAGCCGTCATCAGGACCACCGGAACATTCGGCGCCACCGTACGAAGGCGTTCCAAAATGCGGTACCCTTGGCGCCGTTTTGCCCGGCGAATCGAACGCTCGGAGGGCTCGTCCTCGAGGCCCAGCAAAGCCTCCGCCGGGAGATCGAAGTTGACGTCGAGCAACACCATGCCCACGCCGCGCCCGAGGTCCTTCATGGCAGCCTCTGCCTCTCCCCATCCCCTCGCCGGACCGTGCCAGTCGTGCTCCGGCATGACACGGCGACACATATCAATGGTTCGATCTTGATCGTCAATGACCAGAATGGTCGCCATGACTGCCCCCTTCTTCTGCGTTTCGAACGTGCTGGGATAAACCGCGAATGTCGTCGCTGGTCTGCCTCACTGCCGCCGCAACTGCGCGCCAGTCGTGGGCTGGATCGTCCCAAGGAAGCGCCGCCAGGTGATTCATTGCGGCATCGATGGATTGGGCGAGCGGATGATTCTTGAGCTCGGTGGGCACCATCCGACGCCACAGGACCCACGCAGGCTCTGAGTGCACCATACCGTTCGCATCGCGCACCGTCCGAGTGCGGCACACATCCGTGAACACCGCTTCGCGCAACGCCGCATCACTTGCATCGGGTGC
>JAYZVA010000113.1:0-15158 GCA_036156175.1 Myxococcota bacterium | reverse complement strand
TGCCCCGCCTCGACATCCGCGACCGGCAATGGACCGTCGTGTTGCCCGGTGATCCCAGTTACCCGGCGGAGCACGACGTCTACGGCGCCACGCGTGCGGCGTACAAGGATGGCCGATGGCACCGGTCTTAGCCGCCCTGCTTGGCGCATCAGTGGCCGCGGCTGCCCCGCATCGCGGTGCGCCCGTGCGACCCCAATTCATCGATGAAGGACCCGGACGCGATCCCCACCGTCTGATTGTAAAGCTGGCCGAGAATCGAGGCCTCTCCGTCACCAACTCGCGGATTCTGGGTCCAAAGCCCCTGCCCATCATCAACGACCTGTTGACGGGTTCTCAGCCCCTGTTCAGCCGCCATGCACGCTCAACGGGAGCGCCCCGCCCAACCGGCGCGGCCGACCTCAGTTTGTACCGGGTCATTGCGTCGCGGGACGCCGTGCTCCTCGGGAACCGCCTGTTAAGCCACCCCGAGGTGGAGACCGCCTATCTGGCACCCCAACCCGTGCCGCCGCCAGCGGACATCCCCCCGCAAACCCCCGACTTTTCGTTCGACCAACTCTACGACCAGCCGGGGCCCGATGGCTTCGGCTTCGACCGCGCGAAGGACTGGCCGGGAGGAGACGGCCGAAATGTGATGATCGCCGACGTCGAATACGGCTTCGACCCAGAACACGAAGACCTGACTTCGGTGACCATTGACGCGTTCGGACCCGGGTTCAGCGACTACCAGTTCCACGGCAATGGCGTGCTGGGCGTCCTTGCCGCCCCCGACAATGGCTACGGGATCACCGGCTTGGTTCCCGCAGCACCGCTCACGGTGGTCTCGCCATTCACCGATCCCGAAACCTACAACGTGGCCGATGCGATCGACGTGGCCGCTTCGATGCTGACCAAGGGCGACGTGCTGCTGATCCAGCAGCAGGGATGGCGCAACAACACCTACACGCCGGTCGAGGTTGAGCCGGCGGTCTTCGATGCAATCGCCGCCGCCGTTGCGGAGGGCATTGTGGTGATCGAACCCGCGGGCAACGGTGCTTGCGACCTCGACGATCCCATCTGGGAGGGCGCATTCAACCGAACGGAGCGCGACAGCGGTGCAATCATGGTGGGCGGCGGCGCATCGCCGCTCAGTGGCTTCGAGCCGCGAAGCTACCACCCCATCGGAAGCTGCTACGGCGAACGCGTCGACGTTCAAGGCTGGTACGACCACATCATCACCCTGTCGGCCCGGGATGGCGCACCCTCGTTCACCGACTTGTTCTTTCCCGAGACCGATGGTCGTCAGGCGTACACCCAACAATTCGGCGGCACATCCGGGGCCGCCCCATTGGTGGCGGCCATCGCTGCAGTGATGAACTCGGTGGCCATCGAAACGGGTGCCGAACCCTGGGACCCGTTGGAGTTGCGGGCCGTGCTTCAATCAACCGGACATCCCCAGACGGGCGACGGCATCGAGTCGGTTGGACCCCAGCCCGACCTCAGGAGGCTGCTGCGCACCTACGGGGTCCGCTAACCTTCGGCGAGCAAGGTCATCTGAGCGTGATGCATTGAGCTGAATGCCAAGGCGACCGCCATGCCCGCCGGGGTCGACGCCACCGTTTGCCCCATGACCTCGATGAAGGTGCCATCGTGAAATTGAATCTTCACGTCGACCGGCCGGTACAGCTCGGTGATCGCGGGGTGTTGCACGGTGATGGCGGATCCCTTCAGCGTGCCGTGGTAGTCGGCCAGAAACGACGCCTTGGTCGCGTACATCATGGAGATGGCGATGGGTTCATTGGTGGCATTGACCAACACGGTTGGCGGAGCCGGTGGGCCCGCGGGTGACGGCCGGGGCGCCGGTGCCGACGCCACGGGGGGTGCGGCGGTGGGGGCGACCCGCACCGCCGGGGAGCGACTCGGGGCGACGGGCGCCTCGGGCGCACGGGGGGCCGCTGGAGTTGGCGCCCCCGGGTCAGGGGCGAGCGAAACCGAATCGCCTTGCCTCGATTCGGCTTCTTGGCGGAGCCGCGCGCGAATGTTGGCACCGACGGGGGGCGGAGAACCGCCGGTTTCTTTGGTCAAACCGAAGTCCACTGCCGATTCCTTTGCCGTTCGAGAAATCTGCGATCGCTTCCGATTCATGCGATCGAGCATCGCCCTCGACTCGGACTCGGACAACCCGCTCATGGTCTGACTGGCAGCCTGCCCCTTCAAGAGCTCTGGATCGCGCTCCAGCTTCCGCGACACGCCGCCCGCCGCGGAATCGTGGAGCCAGCCGTCGAATCGTTCCCGATCGCCCGGAGCCATGTCCACGATCCGGCCCACGTACTGGGTGAGGCTGTTGTTGGGATTGGTTTGGCTTCGGTCGATTCGAATCGTGCCCAGCACGGTGTCTCCCGACCCAGACAATTCCATCCGGAACGGGCACTGCGTCCCCTTTGGAACGTTGAGGTCAATCTCGAAGCTGATCCGATTGGCCCCCACCGCGATGGTTGCACCAAATCGCAGCCCGACCGGGCTCTGAAGCGCAAACATGAGGTGGTGTTTCGTGTCCATGGGCCCCTCCAATGTACCCAACACACCCCGATTTTCAACCCAGCGAATGCCGCGTTGGACCACCGAAGTTCAGCCATGCTGAGCGTCAGCGGCCTCGGCGCCTGCGGGTTGCCAACCCCATGACAAGCCCGCTCCATCCCACCCACAGCGGCGAGACGGTGCCGCCGGCTGCTGAATGGCACCCAGTGGAAGTCGAGCGTTGGGCGATTGCATCCTGAGGCTGCACCGCCACGGCGGAAACGGTCGCGCTCATGTAGTCGGCGTCCATCGGGTCGCGGCTGCGATTGATGGAGGCCAGAGACCCATACACGGCGTCTGCCACCAAGAAGCCGGGAAGCTCGGCTTCCCCGACCACGAAGGTTCCCGAAGATGCGTCGAGCTCCAGCACCGCGTCGTATGCAACCGGCTGCGCGTGATGAAGCCCCACGCCCTCGATGCGCGACGCCTCGTGCTCCACGGGCGCATCGAGGCGAAGGTAGATGGCCAAACCCGACCCCTGGCTTGCTCCATCGAAGTCTTCGATGGCAATTCGGATCGATTCGGATTCGGCAGGAATCCGATGCATGAACTGAACGCCGCCGGCAAGCCGCTCGTACGGTCCGCTCAGCCCCAGATTCAACAACACTTGGCGGGTGCTCCCGACCCGCTCCAAGTCAATGATGCGTTCGCAATCGAGCATTCCGCTGGCGTTGACGTGGTGCGCGATTGCGGCCGCCGTTTCCGCGGAAATCGACCCGATGTCCCGCAGACGGTCCGATGCGTGGAGGATGGACTCGGCGGCATCGGGCCAGTTCGTCCCGTTGTCCCAGGTCGCCACCGCCGCGACCACGAGGTCGCCCACAAGCTCGGGACCAATCTTCGGATCGTCGACCATGTTCCACGCCATGGCTCCCCAGATGCGCCCGCTCCGATGGACCTGACTCCGAAGGTCATCGGGACACACGCGGTCGGGTTCGAGGTCTCGGATGGCTTCGTCCCATCGGTCCGATCGGCCCAACCCCTCGGCCAGCAACGGATCGGGGTTCAACACCATGGCAAAGGTGTCGGCCACGCCTTCGTTGAGGGCACCGGGCGTCCAATCCACGCCCAACTCATCGGCCTGCATCCACATGCTGCCGGCCAACTCGCGGACCAGCGCGTGGCCGTATTCGTGGTGCACCACGTCGGCGTCGTAGCCGAAGTTGTACCCGCCGTCGCTGATCCCGAAGCTCAGATCCCGATCGCCGTCGCCATCAAAGTCGCCAAAGAACGCGTTCGTGAGTGGGAAGTTGGTGAAGATCTGGATGGGCTCTTCCAGCCGAAGGCCGTAGCGTTGGTCCGCCCAGCGGGCGATGGCATCGACGTGGTGGTACGCATTGGGCTGAACGAACGGATCGTCGAGCGATCCTTCACGCGGCTGTTCGAAAAAATCGCCTCGAGGACCCGGTTTTGCGGCGTGTGCCCAATCCAGGCAGACCCGCACCCCAAAGGGTGCCGGATCGATGCGCCAGTCGGTGCACTTGGTCGAACTCGCGTACTCCCCGCGGAGTTTTGCCCCCCGCCAAAGGCCTTGCAGGTCAACCGTCACCAAGTCGGACATCACCGGGTTGGGGTCGTAGACGTGCGCGCGGGTCGACCAGCTCTCCGCGTTTGCGGCGAGGACCAACCCGCGGTGCGCATCCACGTAGACCGACCACACGCCACCCAACCCGCGCACGGCGTGACGCCACGCCAATTTTGCGTCATCGCCGTCGGGGAACACGACCAGTGTTCCACGGCCGACGCGGGACCCGGGCCACCCCCGTTTCACTGCATCGAGCGAATCCTGCCGATCGACGGATGGAATTGCGGTGTCGGGGAACCGAGTTGGAAGCGGGCGCGCCGACCACCACACCGCACCATCGACGCCTTCGAACCGCACCGATGGGTTTCCGTCATACGGCAACCCGGCCACATCCGGACGCTCGCGGACGATGCGGCCGCTCCGCCACGGCGACTCCATGCGCTGCAGGGTCACCGGTGGTGCGCCGTTCGCCAGTGCGGTGGCCGTCATCCATGCGAGCATCCCCATGCGGGTCTCCTACCCACAATCGGAGGGCAAGGCACGACGTCTGGACGATTGCATCAACCGGAGCCGCGGGTTCACGGCGCCAAACTGAGGATGTACACAACGGTGTTCGCGTAGTACCCGTCGAAGGGCGCAGCGCTGCCCGAAACCCCGATCAGGGGGTCCGAATCGAAGTCGATCCGCGTGCCCTCACTGAATCCGTACACCTGAAAGTAACCCCAACGGTTGAGGGTCATCACACCGCCCGCGTCCCACTCCAAGTAGGTGGTGCCGATGGTGTCTCCGAGGGGAGAGAGGTCGATGCCCAGTTCAGTCAGTTCGCCGGCCCATTCGGCACCCAACGGCCCGTAGCCGTATCCCCAGTCGTACAGATCGACCCATTCATCCACCTTGGTCACGCCGAGCGCCGCTGCAACATCGTCGCATGCGCCCTCGTAGCGAGCCTCCGTGAGATCTGTCCGCACTCGAAACGAGAACCCCTCGTACCCTGACCACTCCGAATAGCCGCTGAAATCGGCGGCCTCCACACCCGCGCCCACCACGTCGTACCGCGCGTAGCACACGTAGTCAGTGTCGCTGCCGGTAAAGTCTGTGCTGTCCACAAAGGCGAACGTAAATTGGGGCACAAAGTCGACAATCGCTCCGGCGTCATCGAGATAAGTTGCGTCCACAGCCACACCATCCTGGTACGCCCCGTTCCACAAGATGTACAACTGGTCGGGATCGAGGGTTCCATCGCCTGAAGGTGCGCCCGCATCGCCGGTATCGCCTCCATCGGGCGGAGCACCCGTGTCCACCATGGTTCCCGTGTCTCCATCGGCGTCCGTATCTGCGTCGGCGTCCGCATCCGCATCCGCATCCGCGTCCGCGTCGGCGTCCGCATCCGCATCCGCATCCGCATCCGCGTCGGCGTCCGCATCCGCATCCGCATCCGCATCGGCGTCCGCATCCGCATCGGTGTCCGCGTCGGCGTCCGCATCGGCGTCCGCATCGGCGTCCGCATCGGCGTCCGCATCGGCGTCCGCGTCGGCGTCCGCATCGGCGTCCGCGTCGGCGTCCGCATCGGCGTCCGCATCGGCGTCCGCATCGGCGTCCGCATCCGCATCTGCCGTGATGAATGCGCCGGAATCGCTGGCTGGCGATTTCAGCTCGCAAGCGGCGAGCGTCAACCCGAGGGCTCCCGCGAGACAGTGGGTTTTGGACACAAGAATTCGCATGGTTTCGCCTCGATCGATGCTCAATGAACCTGGAGCCCGGATTCTAACCGGGGACCGGGGCAGCCGTCACCAGTCCATAGCAACATGCGGAGGTCGCTCCTCGATTCTCAAATCGGTGCCGTTGATCGCCCCGAAACACCGCGACATCCCCGGGTTCCAGGGCGATCACCTCTTCGCCCACCCCCACATGCAAGCAGCCGGCTTCGCAGATCACGTACTTCTGCGTGCCCCGTGCGTGCGGCATACCATCCACCAACGCGCCAGCGGGTACAGACATTCGCTCGAGCGACAATCCACGAAGCGAATCGGGAAGCACGTGACGAACGGTGGCTTGGCCCCGCTGGCGCTGTGGGAGTTCTTCGGCGCAAATGTGACGCACACGACTGCGGGGTGGCGCGATCAGTTCTTCGATCAGCACCTGCAGTGCACTCGCGATGCGCATCAACACCGAAAGGGTGGGATTGGCCGATCCAGACTCAAGATGGGCCAATGTGGGGCGAGGAATGCCAGCGATCTGAGCCAACTGGACTTGACTCAACTGCCGTGCAGAACGCAACTGGCGGACGTTGAGTGCGAGGTTTGATGATATATCATCTATCATGTTCAAATGATAACGTGACGTTATTTTTTTATCCAATTTGTTTTTATATTGTCTAATTGGTTGATTGGCCACCGACCGAATGGGCAGATTAAGGGCCCGATCGTGAGCCGACCGTTCCCAATCCACGACAACACCGTTCGGGGCTTCCTGCTGGGTGCCATCGTCAGCTGGCTGCTGCTGGCGGGCGCGGAGCGGGCTGCGGTGTGGATCGAAACCACTCACCTGGCGGACCCCGCGGAACCCGGTGCATTCGACCCCCCGCATCCGCACCTGCTGTGGGAGCTCCCACCGGGCGAGACGGTGGTCAACGGGCAGCAAATCACCGTCAACCGGGTGGGGGCGCGCGGCCCGGAGATTCGGCAACCCAAACCACAAAACGTTCGTCGCATTCTGTTTTTGGGCGGACAAACCATGTTTGGCCAAGGCGTGGACCTCGAAGACACCTTTGCCTTCGATGCCGTGGACAACCTCGGTGGCGCGCGCGTGGGCCTCGAACCCGTCATGATGGCCGTTCCCGACTACACCGCGTTGCAGAACCTCAACCTGATGGACCTCAGGGGCTGGTCGCTCGAGCCGGACCTGCTCGTCGTGAGCGGACCCGCAGCCGAAATGTCCGTGCAGCCCTACGTCGATGCCAAGGTTCTCGCGCCCGTCGTCGAACCGGATGGCCCGCGCGCGGCCCTGCAACGCTTCGCCATGTTCCGGGTGCTGGACAGATGGGCGAACCTCAACCGCAACGACCGCGCGAAGGAGCGCCATGCCGTGTTTCTTGCGGGCGACAACCGGAACCCGTCCGGAGCCCTCCGCATGAGCACAAACGCGTATGCGACGTCCCTCGACCGGCTCGCTCTGCGTGCGATCGAGCGCGGCATCCCCGTTGTCTTCGTGCTGATGCCGGTCATCGAAGACCTCAGCGAACAGCACCTGACGGACACGGTGCACCTGTACCGAAACGCCATGAACGTCGTCGCCAGGCGCCACGGCATCCCCGTAATTGATGGTGCCGCGGTCTTCCGAGCCAGCAACCGCCAAACCGGGCAACTCTTCTTGAATCCGACGCTGCTCACACGGCGCGGGCATCGCGCGCTCGGTTACGCCCTCACCAAGGCAATCAAGCCCTGGATGCGCGGCCGAGCGATCTCAAAACCCGGTACGGGTGAGCCCTTGGGATCGCTGCCCGAACCCGAGCCGATGACGGACGCGCTGTGAGCGTCCCTGCGCACCGGATCATCGCGGTCGCGGCGGGGCTCATGGTTGCACCGTTTGTCGCCAATGAGCTGGAACAACGCCGCGCGACGACGCCACCGCCCGGTTGGTCGTCCGAATCGGACCCGGGAATTCCACCGCTGACGAATGCATGGCGCGTCTTGGACAGCGCATGGCGCGTCGCCGAGGGCACCACGTGGGTGTCGAAGCGACCTGCGGAACAGCTGTACGTTCGGACCGAGCTGACGCCCCGCGCCACGCTGGAACTGTCCCTGCAAGCCACCAATGACGATGGAATGCGGGTCCGCTTCCAAGCCGGGCTGCCGGCCGTGGCCGAGCGATCCGGCGATCCGATTTCATGCATGGGCTCGGTGACCCCACCGGCCACAACCGCCGCCATCGAACTGCAACGGACGCCCGACGGCGTGCTGATTCGTTGGGGGGACTCCACGATGATCTGTCGGGATCCGGCGCCGCCAGAGACGGGGACCCCGCGCCTGCGCGTGACCGGTGCCGCCGCCGACATTCAGTCCGTCGGCCGCGATCGAGCGCGAGACGGCGTGCCCCTGGCCCCCATCTGGTGGATGGCGGTTGTGGTGATGTGGATGCTGCCATGGATCGTCGTTTTCGACGCGATCCGCGGACTCCTTCCGGTCAAACCGACCGAGACGCTTTCATCGGAGGAGTAGGGGGTTAAGACCCCAACGGAGGTCGCTTATGCTCGCCGTTCTCTCACCCGCAAAGAAACTCGACACCGCGCCCCACGGGCGGGGCGTCTCGCCCACCCAACCGGCGCTGCTTGGCGATGCCGTGACGCTGGCCGACACCGCGAAACGCCTGGCAACCGGCGACTTGCAGGCCCTCATGGGCATTTCCGAGAATCTGGCGACGCTGAATCGGGACCGATTCCAGCAGTTCTCCACGCCCTTTACCGACACCAACGCCAAGCCGGCCGTGCTGACCTTCAACGGCGACACCTACACCGGTTTCGATGCGGCCAGTCTGTCCGATGCCGACCTCCAATGGTCCCAAGACCGCGTGGCCATTTTGTCCGGCCTCTACGGATTGCTCCGCCCGTTGGACCTCATCCAACCGTACCGGCTCGAGATGGGCACCCGCTTGGCGAACCCAAAGGGCGCAAACTTGTACGAATTTTGGGGCGGGCGCATCACCGAACAGCTTGCACAGCGCGTGCGCGACCACGCCGACTCGTCGCTCATCAACCTGGCGTCCAACGAATACTTCAAGTCCGTGCACACCGCTGCGCTTCCGGGCGCCGTCATCACGCCGGCCTTCAAGGAAATCCGAGAGGGCCAGCCAAAGATGATCAGCTTCATGGCCAAGCGCGCCCGAGGCATGATGGCCCGCTTCATCGTCGAGGAACGACTCGACCGCCCCGAAGGACTGAAGGACTTCTCGTTGGGTGGGTACGCCTACGACCCGGCGCTGTCCACAGACACGACCTGGACCTTCACGCGCTGACGGCACCGACGAACGCATCGATGGCGGCGGCGGTCGCGTCCATGGCCTCGAGGTGCGCGCAGTGTCCGGCGGCGGCAATGATCCGGTGGGTGGCCCGCGGCATCCGAGGCACCATCCGATCGGCAATCGCGCCATAGACGGGGTCCGCGGCGCCGGTGACCAAGAGCGTGGGCTGCCGAATCGAACCGAGCCGATCCCAAACGGGCTCGACGGCGCCCTGACCAAACCCGCGGAGCGCGCCCGCGAGCCCCGCGGGCCGATTCGCACGACGCCGAGCCTGCATGGGGAGGCGCACGGCATCGGGAATGACGCGCTGCGACCGAATTGCGGGCAGGGTTTCCCAGTGGTCGCAGAACCACGCCATGCCGCGCGTTTCGATCCGAGCCGCCAACGCACGGTCGCGGGCGATGCGCTCCGAACGCGCAGTGGCGCCTTCGATCCCGGGGTTGACACCGATCAGCACCAATGCCCCCACGACCTCGGGATGCTCCAAGGCCAGCCGCAGCGCGACCCGACCGCCCATCGAATAGCCCACGACAATGCTCGGCGAGGCGGGCTCACCCATCCCGTCGCGGGCCGCCGCCACCATCGCATCGGCAGCGTAGGCGCGGTCATCGGACGGCGCATCCGCGTCGCCGTGACCGACCAAATCGATGCCAAGAATCGGACGACGGAGGAGGGTGCCCAGCGGTTCCCAGTCATGGCGGGATCCGGTGAATCCGTGCAACCCAACCAGCCTCACGGCGTCCACCGCCAGACCGTGAGCCCCACCGGCTGAAACCCATCCAGCACGCCGTCACGCTGAACGGCATCAAAACCCAGCGCCTTGAATGCCGCGATGCCCTCCGCTCCAGGACCCTGTTCGGGCGAGTAGGCGGTCACGACGTAGAGTCGTCGGGGCGTGGGCCGCCCCCGAGCGGTGGCCGGCTGGTCGCGGGGCTTTCGGGCGCGATGTTGCCACGTCTTCAACGAAGCGGCATTGATGCGCTTGTTGGTCGCGGCCACCATGGTGGTGGGTGGGGGAAGCGTGGCGTCCATGTGCGATCGCATGGCATTCAAGTTCAATGCCGAAGCCGGGTCCACCACCATGGTCAGGCTCGGCGTTTCCCCCGAATCGGCGGCGATCCGTTCGGCCAAGCGCTTGGATGGAGCAACCTGGTGCACGGGGGGGTTGGCCACCGGCAAGAACCGCCATCGCGGCCGCAGCAGGTCGGTGTACGCCTGATAGATGCCGCGCTGTGTGTTGCCCATGAGATCGGGCTCGGGCAACGAGAAGATGGGCAAGTGATGCGGAATGCGCGCCCCCCCAATGGCCATGGGAATCCAAGAGGCGTGGTGCCCGATCCCCGCGGCCAATGCCATCGGCAGCAGCCACCGTGCGGGACCCGACCATCGTCGAAGCACCCACACCATGGGCACGACTGCCAAACCGAGTGCCGGAATGAGGTACCGACCCGCCCGGTATGGCAACACACCCAGAATCAGCATCCCGCTCATCAACGCCAGCATCGCGTACCGAACGATGGGCGGCGCGTTGCGCCCCAGCGCCATCGCTCCGCCCACCACGAACAGCAGCGCGGCGGGAGTCCCCATCATCCGGGTGAGCAACACGGCCGGATAAAACGGCCACCCACCCCAGCCGTCGACGGCGTCGCCGTCGTACTGCTGGCTCAGGTTGGCGGTCAAGAACTCTTGCAGCGACCAAAATTGGGTCCAGTACCACGGTCCAGCCACCGCCACGACGGCCGCGACCATCAGCGCGAGGTTGGCCAGCCGGTGCCGTCCTTCCTCGTTGCGTCGGGTTGCGCGCCACAAAAACACGCCAACAGCCCCGCCGGACCAAACGGCGATGGTGAGCCCGTGGGTGAGCCACCCGGCGGCTCCGGCCAACACGAACGCGGGGACGGCCAGCACCCCCGCCACGCCAACGACTTGGCTGACGGGATGGCCCACAGCCCCTCGGACCGCCAACGCCATCGCCACCGCTGCCACGGGCCCCAAGAAGAACGCAAACGACCACTTGGTCAGCAACCCCAGCCCCATCGCGGTGCCGAACACAAGGCTCGGCAGCCGCCGCCGAAGGCCATCGGACACCGCAAGGGCGGCCACAGCGGTGATGCACAGCGCGGCCAACGGGACCTCGGTGTAGTACTTGCCCCGGATGTGCAGAGACCAGACCATGACGGGCCCAAGCACCATCGCGGTGAGTGCGGCCATGGTGCCCATTCGCTGGCGCACGCCCACATACAGAGCCCCCATGAGCAGCACCACGAACGGCCACAAGCTCGTCAGCGCCCCCTGCAGGGTTGGCGCACCGCCCATCAGCCGACTGCTGATCCACGGCACAAGCGGCGGGTAGGGTGCGCCGACCGAGCAGGCCGCCTCGTTGCCGCTCGCAAAACACAACGCCAACCGGAACAGTCCGGCGTCGTCGTCCCATGTCTCCACTGCGGTGTGCAACTCCAGCCACGATGCGTGCTGCACGACAACGAGCACCCCCAAGGCTGCCGCAACCGCCGAGCCGGCCCACGACGGCAGCCGTCGGTCGAGGCTGGGAATCATCCCTCCGTCACCGGCCAGCCCGGCTTGCCCGGACCCGCGCCGGGCATGTCGGCGCAGCGGGGCTGTTCTTGGAGGCCCGTGGCGCTCGTCCCGCTCACCATGGCCCCGGCGACCACCGTCGCCATCGCGGCTGCACCGGACTCACCGGGGTGACCGATGTCGATGAATCCCCAACAGTCCCGGGTGTTCAACGCGTGCCCCGCAAACACCGCCCCCAACGGCTCGAGTGCCATGCGCCAGTTGCGGTTGAGAACGCGCGGCCTGCCCAGCGCATCGTTCATGTGGCCTGGATCTTCGATCACGGTGACCGTCAACCCACGAGCGCGGGCGTCGGTCACGATGGCGGTCACGTCTTCGAAGATGCTTGCATCGCCCATGGGGTCGTCGATCGCCGCTTCGGCGTAGCGCGCCCGTGTGAACGGCGCGATCGCCCGTCGGAGCAACAGATACGTGCGGTTGTTGATGTACGGCGCACCAGCGGTCGGATGAAACAGCCGATTCCGCACCTCGGTCATCTCACGCTGACGACCGGCGTTGTGCGGAATGCCCAGCACAACGCCGGTGAGTTCGTACCGGTGCTTGAGCTCCGTCCATCGGGCGAGCATCTCGAAGGCGCTGCCGCCGGGAATCCCCGCGTTCATCACCACGGTTTCCCGCCCGGTCGCCTCTTTCAACCGAACCTCGAGCTGCTCGGAGACCGTGGCGGACTGGGTGAGCGACGTTCCAAACACCCAACTGTCCCCGAGCGCCAGGTAGCGGTCGACGCCCTGGGGTTTCGCGGGCTCGTGATCGATGGCGTCGCGAAGGCCGATTGCATTGGTCTGAATCTCGTACCGATACGGACCATCGTTTCCGTGCTGCTGATTCGATTCGCGCACCCAAACCGAGCTGCCCATCAGTTCGATGATGCCGTCTGGATGTTCCCACGCGAACACCAACTTGGATTCCGGAACGAACAGCCTCAGGCCCCCTTCGATCGCGAGGAGGAGCCCCAAACCGGCGAGCAAAGCGCGTGTGCGTGGTGAGTTCAGCATGGAGTGTGGCAGCCTGCGTGGTTCAGTGGGCTGTAACGCATTCGGTTTGTGCCCACGATTGGCGGTACCCTGTACAACCCGCACCGGCGTCCATGCGTCCGTCCCCCGACGAATTAGGCTCTCCGCATGATGCTTCTTGCCCTCTTCGCCCTGGCATGCACCCCCGCCGAAAACGCGGCCGTCGCACCAACCGCCGAACAGTCCGCTGCGAAGGTGCCGGACGCCGACGTGCCTCCGCACACAGCGGCCTGCGCCGGCCGGGGCAGTCAGCCCGACATTGTGATCGTGTCCATCGACACCCTGCGGGCCGACCGGATGGGCTACATGGGGTACGCCGAAGCGCGCACACCCACGCTCGATGCACTGGCCGCAGCCGGCACCGTGTTTCGTCAAGCGACCACGCCCGTTCCCCGAACCACGCCCGCCCTCGCCAGCATGATGACCGGCTTGGCACCGCACCACCACGGTTCGCGCGAGGTGGGCGACGTCATCGTCGCACCGCAGCGACTGCCCACGCTGCTGGCCGAGCAAGGTTGGCGGACGGTGGGCATCTCGGCCATGCCCGTGGCCGGACCCAAGCAAAAGATGGACAAGGGCTACGACGTCTTTGAAGTGCACTACGACGCCCCCGCCGTCACCTTGGCGGAGCACACCCTCGCCCGCGCCAAAGAAGTGCCGGCCGAGTGCCCCCTGATGGTGTGGACCCACTTCGCCGACCCCCACTTTCCGTACCTGCCGCCCAAGAGCTGGGCCGACCAACCCGACGCCCCCGGCTGCCGGGCGTTGTCGGAGCGGGCGACCAACGGCAAGGTGGCCCGGTACAAGTATTTTGGAAACCGCGACGGCATTGCCGAGCCGCTGCTGGCCGACTGCTCGGCGCTGTACGACGCCGAGATTGCCTACGCCGACCACGGGGTGGGCACCCTGCTCGATGGCCTGCATGACTTGGGCCGCACCGACCCCATCGTGGTGTTCACCGCCGACCACGGCGAAAACATGGGCGAGTGGGGCCTGTACTTTGAACACGGCCCCAACGGCCACGACGCGAGCCTTCGGATTCCGCTTGTGATCAAAGGACCCGGAGTCGGCGTTGGCGCCGTCGATGCACCGGCCACCCTCGAAGACGTCATGCCCACCCTGCTCGCGCTCACCGGAGTGCCGGCGCCCGAATCCATGCAGTTCGACGGCCGGGACTTGTTTGCCGACGCCCCGCCGCCGCCGTGGGTTCGGG
Source organism: Myxococcota bacterium (assembly GCA_036156175.1). Classification (GTDB taxonomy): domain Bacteria; phylum Myxococcota_A; class UBA796; order UBA796; family UBA796; genus UBA796. Next base: position 1,243 of record JAYZVA010000113.1, on the reverse strand, counting down.
CCGAGTCCGGCAGCACGCTCCACGCTCGGCTCACCGACTACTTGGTGGCGGGACGGGCCAATCGGCTGCACTGCATTCACGGACCGCAGTTTTCGCTCTGCGATGGGACGAAGCGAAACGACATGCTGTTCGATCGGCGCACCGACCCGGACCTGCAGCGGCCCATGATGAGCGGCGCCGACACCGCTGCGTTGGCCGCCACCCGAGCGGAGCTGCGCACTGCGTGGAAACCCTGGCCCGTGGAGCGCACCCGGCAACGGCTGGTTCGGACGCCGTCGCACACCCTCGTGGCCACCCCCATGTTGAGCGGCGAGTACGACCTGGCGCTGTACAACCACCGGACCGACCCGGCATTGACCACCAACGTATTCGAGACCGAATCGGCGGTTGTCGCCGCATTGTCGCCCGTGCTCGAGGAGTGGCAGGCGGAGCTGGATGCGGCGAACGTGCCCGTATCTGAGCGAACCGAAGAGCAAGAGGATGCCCTGCGGGCGCTGGGCTACATCGAGTAGGACTCAAGGCACCGGTGGGCGCGTGAAATCGAGCGCTTTATTACTCTGGTTTACCGGACATTCAACGCCCAAACGCAATACAATCGGGGTCGAATTGCGCATCCGCAAGCGGACTAAACGAGTGACGCGTACAGCGCGATGCACAACGGAGTCATGAAATGAGAATCGTTCCTGCCGCTTTCTTTACGCTCGCACTGACCGGTTTGACGGCCTGCCGCGACACCGACTCGAAAGATGACATGGGCTCTGCGGTCAAAGCCGACGCCGACACCGATGCAGACGCTGACGCTGACACTGACGCCGATGCAGACGCTGACGCCGATGCAGACGCTGACGCTGACGGTGGCCCCGAACCCGATGAAGACGGATGCTACGAATACGACCACGACGGTGCAGTGACCCTGTTCTGTACAGAGAGCCTCGGCTGGCGAGACGCACGAGACGAATGCAACGGCCGTGATCTCAAGCTGATCTCAATTCAGTCAGCCGCAGAACAGGATTGGCTGCTGGAGATCACCGAAGAACTCAGCAGTGAGGTGGACCCGATTTCCTGGTACATCGGCTTCACCGATCGCGGAGGCGATGCCTACGAGGGTGACTGGCGATGGGTCGACGGGTCAGATGTGGTGTTCACTGCCTGGGCAGAAGGCGAACCCAACGATGCCGGTTCAGGCGAAGACTGCGGCGTCATGAACTGGGCCGGCGGACTGGAAGACTGGAACGACGTCCCC
>JAYZVA010000112.1:0-11849 GCA_036156175.1 Myxococcota bacterium | reverse complement strand
TCATCGCCCGGCGCAACGCCGGCGTGCATGGCTGGACCATCGGAGAGCACCGAACGCACCTTGGCACCGGAAGGGCGCAGCAGCACCCCCAAGTCGCCGCGAGTGGCCCAGGCGTCTGGTTTGGTCTTTCCGGCCTTGCCGCCGCGATCTTTGGTGCCTTCGCGGGGACGCAGCGCGGCATCGATCCCTGCGCGGTTCAGCAAGCCGGACAGCCGATCCCACAGCGCATCGCCGGTTCCATGGAGCGCTTCGTCGAAGAACGCGGTCAGGTCGAGGTCGGTGAGGTCCGCCACAGCCGCTTGAATCCCATCTTCCGGCACGCCGACGCCGGTCTCACCGAACCGTTCGTACAGCGTCCGCATCACCGCATCGAGCGAGGTGCCGCCGTCCAGCCGGAGCGTGAGATCGAGCGCCAACGCCACCATGCAGCCCTTCGAGTAGTAGCTGACAATGGCGTTCGGAGCGTCTTCGTCTTGCTGGTAGAACTTGGTCCACGCATCGAAGCTGCTGTCGGCGACCGATTGCACGTGCCGGCCGGGCCGGCGCATCACGTCGGTGAGCTTTCGGCCCATCAACTCCAGCCAACTCGCGCGATCGATGAGCCCGCACCGCACCAGAGCGAGGGGCTCGTAATAGGATGTGAAGCCCTCAAACGCCCACAGCAGCGTGGTGGGCGATTCTTGCGCGAGATCGAAGGGCGTGAATCGGGCCGGTTTGATCCGCTTGACGTTCCACAAGTGAAAGTACTCGTGGGACGACAGCGCGAGCAAGGTGCGGTAGCCGTCGCTCATCGCGGCGTCGCCCTTGCGGGGCAGGTCGTCGCGGCTGCAGATCAGGCTCGTGCTGGTGCGGTGTTCGAGCCCGCCGTAGCCGCTGCCCACGACCATGATCTGGAACAGGTAGCGGTCGAGGTCGCTGGGGGTCCCCATCTGCTGCAGTTGCTCCTCGCAGATGCGCTTGAGATCGGCGCACAGTCGCTCGAGGTCGACGTCAAACACGCCCGTCAGCGCCACCTCGTGGGGGATGCCGCCCGCCTCAAAGGTGCCGTGGACGAAGGTTCCCATCTCGACCGGGCAGTCGATGAGTTCGTCGTAGTCGCGCGCCCGAAAGTCGCCGAAGCCAAGCGCTTCGCCGCCCACACGCGGCAACGTTGTGGCGACCCGCCAGTCGGCGTAGGCCTCCCCCTCGGGCTTGGCAAGCACGACGTCGCAGGGCGCATGGTCGGCACCGTGCACGCGCAGGAACACCGACGTGCCATTGAAGTAGCCGTGGGTGGCGTCCAGGTGAGCCTTGCGGACCGACAAGTCCCAGGCGTGGACGCTGTATGCCACCCGAATGGGACCCTCGGTTGGTTCGATGACCCAGGTCTGCTTGTCCCGCTTGGTCGCGGCGATGGGCCGACCGTCGGCCGTCGCGTGGAGGGCAACGACGTGCTTGGCGAAGTCCCGAATCATGTACGAGCCCGGAATCCAAGCGGGCAAGGAGACGGCTTGGCCCTCCGGGGTCGGTGAACGGATGTCGAGCACCACGTCGAACTTGTGCGCGGTGGGTCGGGGCGTGACGGTGTAGCGTACGGTCATGAGACCTCCTGGGTGATCCCCTAACACCGCGCCTTGCGGGTGCTGCGACCCCGACGCCACGGTTCTTGGGTCTCACTCTGGCCAATTGCAATCCGGTTGCAATACGGATACCGGCGCATTCTACGGAGTGCTTTTTGATGTTGAATGCAGCAGGCGTCACCCGCTCATTTGGGCCGGTCACGGCGGTTCAAAGCCTGACCCTGGACGTCGCGCCGGGCGAGTTGTTCTGTTTGCTTGGGGCCAACGGGGCCGGCAAGACCACCACGATCAACCTGTTTCTGGGCTTCTTGATGCCCGATACCGGCACGGTGACAGTGGGCGGTATTGAGCCGGCCGTCGATCCCCGCGCGACGCGCAGGATGCTGGCGTACATACCCGAAAACGTTGCGCTGTACGACCAGTTGACGGGGCTCGAAAACCTGCGGCTGTTCTGCCGAATGGGCGATGCTCGGCTCGACGATGGTGAGCTGCAGGCATTGCTCGTGCGCTCCGGACTGACCAGTGACCAGACCCGTCGTCCCGTGGCCGGGTACTCCAAAGGGATGCGTCAGAAAATTGGCCTCGCCATTGCCTATGCACGCAATGCCCGAGCCCTCTTGCTCGACGAACCCTTGTCGGGACTCGATCCGTCGGCTGCCAGCGATTTCTGCGACGAACTCGCGCGGATCCGCGAAGCGGGGGCGGCGGTGCTCATGACGACCCACGACCTGTTTCGGGCCAAGGAGTTGGGCGGTGCGATTGGCATCATGCGCGACGGCAGCTTGGTGGAAACGCTGCAGGCCAACGACGTGGATGCGCGGGATCTCGAGCGGCTCTACCTCCATCACATGCGCCGTCCAGACGGACGGCCGTGATGCGCCTCATCGTTTGGTTGCAGTGGGCCTGCTGGTTGCGCGACCGGCGGATTGCCGCGGTCTTGATCGCGTCGGCGCTCGCCGTGATCGCCGTAGCCGCGTGGGCAACACACAGCGACGTACGCCAACACAAGGCCCACGGCGAGGCGGCCGCCCTGGCGCGTGCGCAGTGGGAAGGTCGGGGTCCGTCTCACCCCCACAGCATGGCGCACTTCGGAGACTTTGCATTCCGTCCGAGCGGGCCGCTTGCAAACCTGGATCGGGGGGTGCAGGCCCGGCTCGGAAAGGTGCTTCGGATCGAGGGGCACCGGCAGGGCACGCCCCTGTTCGCGGACGCCGGCCGTGCCGGCACTGTGGCCCGCTTCCCCCGTCCCGACGCGGCCTTCTTCCTGCATTCGGTGGTGCCCTTGCTGTTGATCTTTCTGGGTGCCCTGGGGCTTGCGGCGGACCGGGATTCGGGTCGGTTGAGGCTCTCCTTGGTTCAGGGGTTGGGCGGCCGTGCGGTGGTGATGGGGCACTTCCTCGCGCTGTGGATGCTGGGCCTTGGCTTCCTGATGGCAATTGTACTGACCTCGTGGGGCATCTCGGCGGCTTCAGACCTCGCCCCGCACACGGACTGGGGACGGATGCTGGCGTTTGTTGGGGTTCACAGCGTGTTTTTGGCGGTGATCTCCGCCGGCGTGGCGGTGGCCTCAGTCTGGACCCGCTCCGGCCGCTCGGCCCTGCTCGTGTTGTTGGCTTTGTGGGTGGCGGGCACGGCGGTGCTGCCACGGGTGACCAGCAGTGCGGCGACGGCGCTGCACCCGCTCCCGAGCCGCGATGCCTTTCAAGCCGGCATCAAGGCCGCGCGAGAAGCGGGTCCCGACGGTCACAACCCGAAAGACGCGTTTGTGGAACAGCGGCGGCGCGAAGTGCTCGATGAGTACGGCGTCGAAACGGTCAAGGAACTCCCGATCAACTTCGATGGCATTGCGATGCAGCTCGACGAAGAGTTTGCGAATCGGATCTGGGACGAGCATCACGGAAAGCTCGAACGCCGTATGGCCCGGCAGTCGCAATTTGGAAGCTGGGGCTCGCTGGTCAATCCGTTTCAGTCCGCAGACCGCCTCTCCATGGCGGTCGCAGGGACCGATCTCCTGCATGACTTGGCGTTTCTTCATCAAGCCGAGTCGTACCGACGCATGCTGGTTGGGGCGCTCAACCACGAACACGCGTACGGCGGATCGAAGACCGGGGATCGGGCATTCAAGGCCACGCCCGCGTTCTATGCGAGCCTCGATCCCTTCAAATTCACCGCGCCGAAGCTGCACGACGCGCTCCGCAATCGGCTGAGCGAGCTCATCGCGCTGTCGCTGTGGTTGATTGGGTTGATGGCCGCTCTGTTTCGGGCGGGCACGCGCCTCGAACGCGGGAGGCTGTCGTGCTGAGGATGCTTCCGCTTGCGGCGCAGTTTGAGCTGCGGAGCATCGTTCGCGACCGGGTGGGCACGGCCGCACTGTTGGCGTTCCTCTCGATCGGCACCATCGCCCTGTTCTTGGGAGAGCGGCATGTGGAGGGGTGGCGCCAGGCGGTGCGGAATGCCGGCGAAGCCCAGCAAGAATCGATCGACGAGGCGCGCAGCTATCTTGCGTCCGGCCAAGGCCCTGCAGACCGTCCGTGGGTGGACCTTGCCCAGCCAAGGTGGCAGGACCACTACGCCGGTACCCGGATCCATCGCGAGCCCGGTCCGCTTGCAGGCATCGCGGCGGGTTCAGTGGACTCGGCGCCGGTCGCGTTTCGGGTGAACAGCCGAGCGGACCCCTCGGCCGGCGGGGGCTACCGCATCGAAAACCCAGAGTTGGCGATGGGGTCAGTGGACCTCACCTTTGTCCTTTCGATCCTCTCTCCCTTGCTCATCGGCGTATTGGGCGTGGGCATCGGGGGGCGCGAGCGCGAGGAGCGCATCGACCGGCTCATCGTTGTGCAGTCCGGTGACCTCAAAGGCTGGTTGATGGCACGGCTCGTCGTGGTCACAGCAATCGCGGCGATTGGCAACGCGGTCTTGTGCGCCGCCGCGGGATGGTTGGGGGATGCTGGAGCGGCCGAAACCCTCACGCTGGTCGCTGTTGGCGTGGGCTACGCTGCGCTTTGGGGAGGACTGCTGGCTGCGATCAGCGCTTCGGCGCGATCGGTTCGCGCCGAAGCGCTCGGCTACGGTGCGGTGTGGCTGGCGCTGTGCATCGTTGTGCCCACGGTCGCGGCCGAGGTGAGCCTCGCCCGGGTGCAGTCGGACTTTGGAGTGGCCGAGACCTTGGACGCCCGGGCGCTCAACTACGAAGCCTACGAGATGGCGATCGATGACGTGACCACCCAGCTGTATGCTCGCTACCCCGAGCTTGCCGAACTCCCCGCCGCCAAGGAAGCTGCACTCGCGCCCGGACCGCGCCGAACCGCGACCGGCGCGATTCTGGTGGCGGCGATGGCCGAGCGGGTGGGGGCACGCCAAGAGGAATCCCGCACCGCGCAGCGGTTCGCGGAACGCGCGGCGTGGGCCTCGCCCGCAGTGGCGCTCACCGTGGCCTCGGAGCGCCTCGCGGGAGTCGGACCGGAAGCCGCGGCCGCGTTTCAGGCCCACTCGATGGCCGCGGTCGAAGCGAGGGTGGGGTGGATCCTGCGCAGCGTGTGGCGCATGGAACCGCTTGGGCCGACGGACTTCGAAGCGCTCATTGAACGCACACCAGCACCCTTTCGCTGGGACCCCGGCGTGGGCGGGTCGCCGGCCCGTGCGATGCTCCTGTGGTTTGTCGTCCCGTGGGCGCTGGCCGTTCGAGGTTTTCACCGGTCAGAGCGACGCATGGTTCGCAGCGCCCCAGCCGCACGCCCGGTGCATCGCGACGGCTGAGTCCGATGCGGATTGGCGGCGCGGCCGCACGATGGACTGACTTGGCGGCTTTCAATGGCTGTCGATGGGGGATGCCCGCTGCGGCGCCCGATTCGGTCCGCTGGTGAACACGGTCAAGTTGCCATCGCCGTCCGCATCGCAGCGCGCGACGGCCTCGAACGTGTCGGGGCGGGGAACGGTGACTTCGTATTGGCATCGAACCGGCGATTCCGGTTGCCAGCCAAGGCGACGCCATCCGTCCATGTGCTCAGAGAAAAACGGCGTCGGCGAGGTGCCCGGTGCGCGCTCGGGCGTTGCACCGATCCCCACGTACACGCCGTGGCGTTCGAAGTGAACCAACTGGGCTCGCTGAATTTCTTCCAGCAACGCGGGACCTTCGGCGGTTTTGGCGTGCATGCCCATGGTCACGAACCGCTGGATGGCACCGTGGCCCAGGAAACCCGCGCCGATGACCAATCCCGCAATGGCCGCGACGGTGACCCACCGAGACACGCGGGGTCGGGGCGGCGCGGTGGATTCTGGATGCATGGCAAGACCTCCGGGAAGTCCAGCATAAACCATGGACTTCGGGGGTCAACCGAACGCGCGGCCGGACTCTGCTGCTGCGATCGATCTGGGGACTGTCCCCGACGAGCGGGTGTTCTCCCGCCGCCGCTGCCCCCAACCGCGCCTCACCGCATTTGCTGGACGACTTCATCGATCACGGTCTTGGCCGTCTTTCGCTTCCACGGCCCTTGGGTGAACTCGATCTTGCTGACGATCGCACCGGTCTCGGTGTCGCGAATGAAGGCGGAGAAGTGGGCAAAGACCCAGTACGGTGCGACGAGTGCCGGGCGCGTGGTGTAGCTGAAGGTGAGCAGCAAGTCCGGCTGCTGTTCGATGGCCGCAATCGGGGGCACCACGGTGTAGTCGGCGCGGGAGAATGCGAACTCCAGGTTTGAGGAGATGTCTTTGGGGTCGCCGCCGCTGGGCATGAACCCGATGCTCTTCGTCTGGAAGCTGCCCGTGTGGGTGCTCTCGATGGTTGGGAATTTGGCGGCGCATCCGCCGATGCCGATGGCCAGGAAGACGAAGAGGGCGATTCGTGCGTTCATGTGTTGGACTCGTGGTGGGTGAATGCGGCGTTTTAACTTCTGCACGCGTGCGGTGAGAGGGCAAAATCAGCAAGATGCAGCGGAGTGGTGCGGCACTTTGGTCAAAAACCGGTGGGGCGCGTTTTGTGGCCGGTCCCTCGCTTGGGTACACTGAATCGGCATTCATTGTGGAGAGACCCACGCCATGACCGATCCGCACCCCCATTATCCGCACCTCTTTGCGCCCCTCGAGGTGGCCGGCTTCACCCTGCCCAACCGGGTGTTGATGGGCTCGATGCACGTGGGGCTGGAGGAGCAGTTTGGCCGCCTCGACAAGCTGGCCGCGTACTTTGCGGCTCGGGCCGCCGGTGGCGTGGGGCTCATCGTGACCGGCGGCGTCGCGCCCAACTTGGCGGGCGGTGTAAAACCCTTCGCGGCCAAGCTCACCAACCGCTACGAAGTGTGGAAGCACCGGGCGGTGACCGATGCCGTGCGCGCCGAGGGCGGCCACATCGCCATGCAGATCCTCCACGCCGGCCGGTACGCCTACGCGCCGTGGTCGGTGGCGCCGACCGCCATCAAAGCGCCCATCACGCCCTTCAAGCCCCGCGCCTTGTCGTCCCGCGGGGTGGAGAAGACCATCGCCGACTACGTAAACTGCGCCCAGCGGGCCCAGCAGGCGGGCTACCACGGCGTCGAAGTCATGGGCTCAGAGGGCTACCTCATCAACCAGTTCATTGTGACGAAGACCAACAAGCGCCGCGACCAATGGGGCGGCGGCTACGCCGCGCGGATCCGGTTCCCCATCGAGATCGTTCGGCGCATCCGCGAGGCGGTGGGCGACCGCTTCATCATCATCTACCGGCTCTCGATGCTGGACTTGGTGAAGGATGGCTCCACTTGGCCCGAAATCGTGCAGCTCGCCAAAGCCATCGAAGGGGCGGGCGCGAGCATCATCAACACGGGCATCGGCTGGCACGAGGCGCGCGTGCCCACCATCGCCACCATGGTGCCGCGCGCCGCCTACACGTGGGTCACCGCCCGGCTTCAGGGCGAAGTCTCGATTCCTCTGGTCACGTCGAACCGGATCAACATGCCCGATGTGGCCGAGAAAGTGCTCTCGAGCGGCGACGCCGACATGGTGTCGATGGCCCGGCCTTTCTTGGCCGATCCGGACTGGGTGCGGAAGGCCGAGGCCCATACCCCCGAGCGCATCAACACCTGCATTGCGTGCAACCAAGCGTGCCTCGACCTCATCTTTCAGAACAAGCGCGCGTCCTGCATGGTCAACCCGCTCGCCTGCTACGAAACCGAGGTGAGCCTTGAGCCCACAACCGCGCCGAAGTCCATCGCCGTTGTGGGCGCGGGCCCCGCGGGGTTGGCCTTTTCGACCGCCGCCGCCGAGCGCGGGCACGCCGTCACGTTGTTTGATGGAGCGGCCGAGATTGGCGGTCAGTTCAACATGGCGAAGCGCATTCCCGGCAAAGAAGAGTTCTACGAAACCCTCCGGTATTTTTCGGTGCGACTCGCCGAGACCGGGGTGGACCTTCGGCTCAACACGCGGGTGGACGCCGATGCGTTGAGCGAGGGCTACGACGTGGTTGTGTTGGCCACGGGCGTCACCCCTCGCCAACTCGATTTGCCCGGCATCGATCATCCATCGGTGTTGAGCTACCTCGATGTGCTGAAAAACGATGCCGCCGTCGGCAAGCGGGTGGCGCTGATCGGCGCGGGCGGCATCGGCTTCGACGTGGCCGAGTTCCTCACCCATCGCGGCGAATCGTCCAACCCCATCGACGAGTACCTGGCCGAGTGGGGGGTTGACCGCCGCATGGAGTCCGCCGGGGGCCTGATGCCGGCGCACGACGCCGAGCCCGAGCGCACGGTCACCCTGTGCCAGCGGAAGTCGGGCAAGCTCGGTGCGGGGCTCGGAAAGACCACCGGCTGGATCCACCGAAGCGCGCTCAAAAAACGAGGAGTGACCATGCTGGCCCGGTGCTCCTACGAGCGCATCGACGACGACGGACTGCACCTGACCATCGACAACGAGCCGCGGGTCCTCGCGGTCGACACCGTCGTGATCTGCGCCGGGCAGATCTCGGAGCGCAGCTTGGAGGCACCGCTCAACGAGCGGGGGGTGCCCGTTCACGTCATCGGCGGTGCCAGCCAAGCCTCCGAGCTCGATGCCCGGCGCGCGTTTGACCAAGGCACCCGACTGGCCGCCGAGATCTGAGTTGGGCGTGGGCCGCCCAATCGCGCGCGTGGACGGGAGCGGTCCGTTACCCGCTTGGGGAACCCAACCGATGGGAGGGACGTGAGACTGCACCGCATCATGGGACTGCTGGCCGCCGCATGCTGTTTCGGTGGTGGGATCGTCCGGGACGCTCCCCTGCTCATTTTTTTCAATCCCCCATCGGTGGTCATTGCCGTGGTGGGCCCCATTGGTGTTTTGGCCGTCATCCACGGCCGCCGCGCTTCGGGGCTGTTTTGGGCGTTTGTGGACTGGCTCCGTGGCGCAGAGGATTCCTCCATGAAGTCCGAGGCTCATGCGCAGCTGGCGGCCATGGCCCGCGAGTTTGGCCAGTGTGCAATGGTGATGGGTGCGCTTGGCATGCAGATCGGTCACATCCAGATGCTGCAGAACATGTCGGACCCCACCGCGATTGGGCCCGCGCTGGCCGTGTCGCTGCTGACGCCGCTGTACGGAGTGCTCATCCACGCGTTCATCGCCCTGCCCTTGAGCCACCATCATCTTCAGCGCGCCGATGCGCCCGCAGAGGTGATGGAACGCCGCGGTCCCGGGGGGTATTTGTTGGGCTTGATGGCCCTGAGTTTCGGATCGGGCGCGTTCTTCGTTTTGCCCACAATGGCAAGCTTTTGAATCGGGAGGCGAGGGTGAACAGAGTGGCGGTGACGGGAGCGGTCTGCGCGATTGGGGTGATTGTGTGGGGCATCAAGCTGGGGAGTTCCCTCTTGCTTTTTGTGGATCTCAAGGCCTTCTTGATGGGGCCGGTGGCGACCGCGATGCTGCTGATCGCCACCTTTGGGCCGGGGACCGTTGGGTCGGCACTGGCGACGGGGTTTCGGTTGGCGTTTTCAGCGAATCCGGGACCGCTCGCACCCGACGATTCCGACACGCTGAACAGGGTGGCGGTGGCCGGCATCCAGTACGCGACGCTCACGGGCTTGGTGGGTATGCTCATCGGCTTGGTGACCGTGTTCCAACGCTCAAGCGACCTCTCGGGCCTCGCGCCCGCTCTGGCCGTGGCGTTGCTCTCGGTGGTCTACGCCGCCATCGCGGTTCTCTGCGTGTTCTATCCCATGGCCCGCCACGCGACGCGCCAAGGATGAGCGCTCGGCGCGATCGTCGATGCGAGCGGCGTCAGTGTCCGGCCGTCAAGATCAGGAGCGTGAGCACCCCCAGACCGGTGAAAATGAGCAGGTTGAGGACCATCCCCACGGCAGAGAGTGCCATGCCGTGCCCCTTGCGCAGCCCCGACAGGCCGAACCATGCGCCGCGAAGCGAGAGGCCCACGACCACACTGTAGACGAGCATCATGTCCAGTCTGCGGATGGGGCCGGTCCACTGCACAGCCAGAATGCGCCCGATGACCACGACCACGGCGAGGATGCCGAGTCGGATGGACGTGACGCCGTCGGAGCGTCGGGGCCGTTTGGCGTTGGCTTCGCGGGACACCGTTTCCTCCTGGGTTCATCGCGTGTCGGGGTAGGGACGCACGGCAGCCGCCGGCATTCACACGGCACGGTTGTTGGTGAGTGCCGCCGCGGGGAGACCGTCAGACGGTGACGAACAAGCCCACGAACACCGCCGCACCAACGAAGATCATCAACGCAATCGCCCGCCATCGCTGTGGGGCGGGTGCACGGCCAGCGTCGATGGTCGCGTCACCGATGGGGTCTCCTCCACGGTCACCGGGGGCGGACGATCGTTCGCTGGGCTCGGCGACGATCCCCGCTGTGTGGCCAAAGACACCGAGGAGCATTTCTTGGAGTTGCGTGCGGGTGCCGTTGGTGACGATGGCGTCGTCGAAAAACAAGAATGCGTCCAGCACAATGGGTGCCGAAGCGTTGCGGATGAACAGCGAAACCAGGGTACCGAACGCGGTTTCCATGAGCAGGATCGGGGGCAGACCGCCTCGTTCCAAGAGGGATTCGACGCGCTCGACCGAGCGCCGCTCGATGGGGCGGACCCGTTCGGGGTCGCCGTCCACTTCGAGCACCGCCGCCCATTCGTCGGTGAACAACGCATCCAAGAACCCACCCTCGTTGGCGTTGCGGGGTCGGGAGCCGGCCGCGAGGTGGAACATGATGTGGGCCATTCCGGCAAACAGCCCGGTCGATTCTTCGTCGGACCAGTGTTCTTCCCATGCGGTCTCGACCCCCACAATCCGATCGATTCGCCGTTGCTTCCACCACGCCTGCGCGCTCGCAAACGCCCAGGCGATTCCCCAAGCGCCGGCCTGCAGAAGCCAAACAATCAGTTGAATCGCCGCCAACAGCAGCATGAACGCCATCTGGATCAGCGAAGCCAGGATGTTGATGTACAGGGCGTTCTGTCCGCGCACCTGGATCCCGGCGATCTTCGCGCTGGAGTATCGGGGCTTGAACCAGTTGATGGTTCCGACCGATGTTTTGGACGAAACCGACACGCCGCTCTTGGAGAGGTTGAGCTTCGTTCGTCCCTTTCCGTAGCGACCGCGCAACACGAATCGTCCGTTCTGAAAGCCCACGTTGGTGCCCTTGGCCACCCGGGTCGACACGCGGAAGCCGTGCTGCGCATTGGCGGTGAGGTTGAGCCCGGCGAGCTTGGTTTGGGCCCGCAAGCTCACACCGCCGGTTCGGCTTTCTCGGAGGTACTTTCCTCGGTACTCGATCCGTTTGAGCCGGCCGTCTTGGTCGTGAATCATCGGGTCTCCATGACCGCGCCGCGTGTCGGTTGTCTGTGGGGTGGGTGATGCTACATCGAAATCGGCCACCGGCGCTGCTGAACCCGACATTGAACCAACGCCCGACCCGGACCGCAAGGGCTCCTTTGGCTGCTGTTTTTTCTGGAGGCGGGCACGCAGTCCAGGAAACTGAGTCGTCATGCGACCGGTTTGGGATACATCCGAAGGGTATGAAGCACGTGGATGTGGCCATCTTTGGTGGGGGACCAGCGGGCGCGTTGACCGCGGCGCTGTTGTGCCGGCAAAACCCGGGCATTCGGGTGGCTGTTCTGGAGAAGGAACGGTTTCCTCGGCACCATGTGGGCGAAGTGACGCTGCCGGGGTGGGCGGCGATTCTCGAGCGTGCCGGCGCGCTCGAGGCCCTCGATGCACAAACGCCCATCAAGAAGTTGGGGGTCATCTTTTCATGGGGGCCGAAAGAAGCGGGCGAGATTTGGACGGCCGACTTTCGGGAGCGCGCCACGGGGCGGCCGGCACCCGGGTCGTGGCACGTG
>JAYZVA010000111.1:0-7227 GCA_036156175.1 Myxococcota bacterium | reverse complement strand
CTGGGATAATCCGCGAATGTCGTCGCTGGTCTGCCTCACCGCCGCCGCAACTGCGCGCCAGTCGTGGGCAGGATCGTCCCAAGGAAGCGCCGCTAAGTGATTCATTGCGGCATCGATGGTTTGCGCGAGCGGATGATGCTTGAGCTCGGTCGGCACCATCCGACGCCACAGGGCCCACGCAGGCTCTGAATGCACCTTACCGTTCGCATCGCGCACCGTCCGAGTGCGGCACACATCCGTGAACACCGCTTCGCGCAACGCCGCATCACTTGCATCGGGTGCAAGAAAGCGCACTTCGAACACCATGTACTTCGCCACATCGTGAACAAGATCGTCCAGTGCTTCAATGAGTTCGTACCGGTCGGTCATCAGCGACCGCCGAATGGCCATGGCTTCGGCTTCGGCGTGAGCGGCGGAGTGGATGCCGGCACCCGAAACGGCTCCACTTCCATCATCCATGTCCGCCCGACACCATCCGTCCCAGCGGCAGCCAATGTGATTCGCATCACGGTGCGGCTTTCCGTCCACCCATCCACCGTCAGCGGCACATCCTTTGCTGCGGGGCCCAAATCGGCGGTCTCACCCCCCTGCACGCTCATTTCGGCCGACGACCACGATGTCTCCGGCACGATTCGGATGGTGTAGCGACCATCCGAAGACAGGGTGGCGGACACATCCGGTCCGGCAAAAGCGAGTGCGGTCAAAAGGTAAAGAAGCATGGTTCACTGGTGATGCAGGATTGGTGCCAAGAAATTCGACCCCACAGCCCGCAATATTCTACGTATTGTAGCATTTATTCTATCAAGACTGTCGATGACGGCCCCAAACGCCGCCCGAGTGGAACGCCATGTAATCGGTGGCGCACCCGACTTCACTTGGCAGGCAAATGGCAGCAGTACCCTTCTGCGATATCGGCGTCGCGCACCGCCTCAACCAGCCCCTCTGACCCCATCAGCGTCTCAAACCATTTGGTTCTCACCCGCGATGCGCAATGGCTTGAGCCAACGCCCAGCGCATCCAAGCATCGCAACCGACCATCGCGCACAACCGTCCATGGCCGCCTCGGCACCGGACTGGAAGACCTGCTGGGCAGCACCGCTGCCGGCGCTTTGGTTACCGGAGTGGCCCGCCAAATCGGTAAATGGTCGCCCCTTCTTCGGCCATCAGCAAGTGCTCCGCGGCCGACCGCTTCACAAAGCGCGGATCGCTGCGAAGCATGAGGATGCGTGAACGCAGCACCTCGTTCTCCGCACGCGCCTGTTCGACCTTTGCCTGCGTGGCATACAACCGCTGCTTCACGCTGGAACGATCAATCAGACCGTCTTCGCCCAACAGAAACACGCCCACCACGCCCAACACCAGCGACACCGGCAACACGTTCCACACCAACCGGCGGACCACGGTGTGGACGCCGCTCGACATTCCGACCGAAGGTCGCATCAAGGTGGGATTACGTATTGACATGCCAAATGGGGATATCGGAAAAGGTGGAGAAAGTCTACCTAACTATCTGTAATATCGTAACTATAAGCCTTTTCATATGCCGCGCTTCAGACCAACTCGCTGGGCGAAAAAGATGGATCGACGCCGATTCACGCCAAATCCGAACGATCGCGAATTAAATTGGGATTAACGTCAACAATGCTCACCACAGATGGGCGCGTACCGGCGCGAGAAGACGCCTTTGGGGCTTGGCGCGTCAACCTTATTCGGCGGGCCCCGCACGGTCGGCAGACTGAATCTCGGTCGCGATGGCCAATCGGGTCAGTCCATTCGACCGAGCCGCATCCATGATTGCCACCACCCGTCCATGAGACACGGTCCGATCGGCTTTGAGCATCACCAGCGTATTGGGATCTCGCGCAGCGACCCTTTCGAGTGCGGCATTCAGCCCGTTGAAGTCGACAGGCTGCTCATCGATGTACACACTGCCGTCATCGGCAATCAAGACGCTGACGTCGTCGGTGTCGCGCAGCACGGTATCGGCACTTGAGCGCGGCAAGTCGACCTCGAGGCCCGGGGCGGTCACGAATGTCGTCGACACCATGAAGAACAAAACCAACTGGAAAATGATGTCGATGAGTGGCGTAACATCGACTCCCGCCTCCACTCGTCGACTGCGGGAGAAGTTCACGCCTCACTCCCGCCGGCGTCCAGATGCATCAACGCCAGCAACCCCAGGTCCTCCAGCGCCAGAACGTGGCGATCGGCACGGGCCAGGACCCATCGGTGCGCCACCAGTGCCGGGATCCCCACGGTCAGTCCCGCCATGGTCGAAATGAGCGCCTGCGAAATGCCACCGGCAAGATTGGCCACCACGCCGATTCCTTCGGTCTGAATCACGTCGAAGGTCAAAATCATGCCCCAGACCGTCCCCAGCAAGCCCAAGAGGGGCGCAATGCTCGCGATGGTTCCCAACACGGAACTGAATCGCTCCAACTCAGCCGCCTCGCGTCGGCCCACCTCTTCCAGCCGCTCTTTGACGGCGGCCCGGCTCTTGTGGCGAACGTCCGCAGCAGCCAACAGGACGCGGCCCGCGGCACTGTTGCTCTTTCGAGCAGCCGCAATGACGTCACCCCAACGCGCCTGCCTCATCAACTCGTCCACCTCAACAACAAACGACTGAGGCACAACGGCGCTGGCGCGCAGCGCCCAAATCCGCTCCAGCAGGACCGCCAAACCAATGACACTCGCCAGGCCAATTGGGACCATGACTGGGCCACCGGAAATAATGAGGTCGGTCACGGATTCACTCCTGGTGCTTAATGTGGATTAGCATTCGTGTATGCACCGCACCAGAAGCCCGCGCCATTGGATAAAAAAACTCGCGATCGGCACCGCAATCATGGCAACCCTCGGCGCATTCATGCCCGGGTGCGGCGTTGGCTATGTGGTCCGATCCGCTTATTTTCAAGCGGAACTCTTTAGCTCACGCGTCCCCATCGACCGCATCAAGGAACGGGACAGCTTGACCCCCCAACAACGCGCCGCATTCGACCGGATCGCCGACATCAAGGCCTACGGCAAAGAAATCGGCTTGCTCGCGACCGACAACTACGAGACCTACGCCGATCAATGGGACCGAACCATCTGGAACCTCACAGCATGCCCCGAGCTCTCCTTCAATCCGGTGACTTGGCGCTTTCCGGTGGTCGGCAAGGTCCCGTACCTCGGATTTTTTCGACGGGCTGATGCGGACTCGTGGGCGGAGCGCCTCGAGCGCGATGGCCACGAAGTGTACCTCCGGACCGCCGGGGCCTACAGCACGCTGGGCTGGTTCCGCGATCCCGTCTTGCCTGGGATGTTGGCATGGGATGACGCGAGACTGGCGAATACTGTGCTTCACGAACTCGTCCATGCCACGCTGTGGATCAAGGGCAGTGTCAGCTTCAATGAGTCGTTCGCGAGCTTCGTTGGCGACAAGGCCGCGTTTGCTTACCTCGCTGACCGGTTCGGTGAGGACTCCCCCGAATACCAGCGGGCCTTGCGCCGCGATGAAGACCTCCACCAGTGGCGACTGCTGCTGCAGGGTTTGTTCAAGGAACTCGAAGCCGTTTACACCAACCCCGCCCTCAGCGACGACCAAAAGCGCTCGCGACGGGCCACGGTCTACGCGTCGATTGCCGACCGCGCGCGAGACGCCGCCTTCCATGAACCCGAACGATTCGAAGCGGCGGCCGCCAAAGGCCCTTGGAACAATGCGCGCCTGATGCAGTACCGCACCTACAACACCAACACGGAGCTGTTCGAAGCCATTTATCGACAGAATGACGGGAATCTGCTCGAGTTCATTGCAGCCATCGACCGGATCACCAAGGGCAAGCGAGACCCGTTCGACGCACTTCGGAACGCCGCGAATCCTGAATCGTAAAGTTTTCTGTACGTTGTAGAAAGTTTTTAGTACAACCCCCGCCATCGGCCGATCCGGGCCCGATCAGGACCGGCCCCCACGGGGCGCCAAAAACGTTGCACGTCGCGTCGTCCCGGGAAGATTTTAAGTTTCCGACGAGTTGATCCGATCAGTTGGCATGGCCCTTGCTTTGAGTGTGGATACCCCGGAGGCATCCATGGCAAGAGCAGCCCGAACTTCTACAGGCCCAGGCAATCCCCTCTTGAATCAGTATCTCAAATGCATGGGAGAGATTCCCCTGCTCAAGCGCGAAGACGAAGTGGAAGTGGCTCGCCTCATTGCGATGAACGGCCCCGACACGGAGATCGCCCGAGCCACGCTGATCACCGCAAACCTGCGACTCGTGGTCAGCATCGCAAAACAGTACTCATACCGCGGGCTCCCGCTGCCTGACCTCATCCAAGAGGGCAACATGGGCCTGATGAAAGCGGTCGAAAAGTTCGATTACACACGCGGATTCAAGTTCTCAACCTACGCATCTTGGTGGATTCGCCAGAGCATCATTCGCGCCATCGAGAGCCAGGTCCGAACCATTCGGATCCCGATTTACAAACTCGAAATCGTCAATCAAGTTCACTACACGCAAAAAGCGCTGTACCAAGAGTTCGGGCGCGAGCCCAGCTTGTACGAGGTGGCCGAGCGCCTCGGGGAAGACCCCAAGAAACTCGCCGACTTGATGCGGCTCACGCGGGAGCCCACGAGCCTCGATGCCCCGGTCAACTCGGAATCGGACACCAAGGTGGCCGATTTCATCGAAGATGCCGATGCGCAGCGTCCGGGCGACACCTTCGATGCCGCGTCGCTTCGGGAGCAGATTGGCGATGTCCTCGCGACCCTGAGCCCTCGCGAAGAAAAAGTGGTGCGCATGCGCTACGGCATTGGCGAACCCACCCAATATTCACTGGAAGAAATCGGTCAGCGGTTCAACTTGACCCGCGAACGCATTCGGCAGATCGAGCTGAAGGCCATCCGCAAGCTGCGTCACGCGAAGCGCAGCGAATCACTGGCAGCCTTCGTCGCCTGATTTCCTGGGGAGGGTCGACACCATGCGCGGCCCGGAGGGGTGATTCACCCCACCACGTCGGCCCTCCCATCTTCCAGCGCGCGGACTACCCTGCGCAATGGGTTTCGTACGCGTCCGCATCCAGGAGGTCGGCCAACACGACCGTCGACCCAACCGCCACGCGGAACAACCAACCGTCCCCATAGGGGGCCGAGTTGACGTCCTCAGGTGCGTCTTCGAGCGCCTGGTTAACCTCGACGATGGTTCCGGTGGCCGGGCTGTACACGTCCGATACGGCTTTGACCGATTCAATTTCACAGGCAGGCTCACCGGCCGAAACCGCGTCGCCCACTTCGGGCAGTTCGACGTGAACCACATCGCCCATGGAGTCTTGCGCAAACCAAGTCACGCCGACGGTGACCACGGCACCATCCGTTCGCAGCCATTCGTGAGTCTGGGTGTATTTGAGGTCAGCCGGGTAGGACATTGTGCGCTCCTTAGTACGGTCGCTTGTAAAACGGGGACTTGACCACCTCGGCTTCCGCGAGGCGGCCACGAATATCGATCTGCAGACGGCTCCCCGGCCGCGCGAGTCGACGGGGGACGTAACCAAGAGCGATGTTGGCCTCAAGGGTGGGCGACTTTGTGCCGCTGGTCACCTCTCCGACCACCTCACCATCCACCATGATGGGACAATGCGGGCGTGCGATGCGCTTCTCCACCACCATACAGACCAAGCGCCGACGCAACCCCTCGGCTTTTTGGCGAACCAGCGCGTCTTTTCCGATGAAGTCGGCCTTGTCCAACTTGGTGATCCATCCCAGCCCGGCTTCGAGTGGCGTGGTCTCATCGTTGATGTCATTGCCGTACAGCATCAACTTCGCCTCCAAGCGGAGGGTGTCCCGCGCGCCCAGCCCAATCGGCATGATGTTGAAATCCGCACCCGCATGCACGACTGCAGGCCACACATCCGCCGCACCATCCACCGGCAAGAACACCTCAAAACCATCCTCCCCGGTGTACCCGGTACGCGCCAGGATGCAGCCGTCCAGCCCCGCAACCGAGCCCCGAACCACCCCAAACGAGGGAACGGCTGATAGGTCAACGGATGAAATGCTGTTCAACACGGCTTCGGCGTCCCGACCTTGAACGGCAATCTGCGCCCAGTCATCCGATTCATTGACAACGGCGACGGAGCCTTCGGGATTGTTTTGGCGGATCCACTCAAAGTCTTTGGCGCGGTTGGCGGCATTGACGCAGACCAAGATCTCGTCGTCAGCCAACCTGTACACGATCAAGTCGTCCACAATCC
The DNA here is from genome assembly GCA_036156175.1 of Myxococcota bacterium. Lineage (GTDB taxonomy): Bacteria > Myxococcota_A > UBA796 > UBA796 > UBA796 > UBA796. The sequence goes on along the minus strand of JAYZVA010000111.1, from coordinate 1,002 downwards.
CACCGTTGGGGTGGCACATGGCGGTGTACTGGGCGTGCCCATTCGGCACGTCGATTGCGTTGGTCACCAGATGCCGAATGGCAGCCAGCGCTCCGGGGCCGCGCAGGAACACCTCACCCATGTGGGAGACATCAAACAACCCCACCGACGATCGAACCTGCTTGTGTTCGGCCATGATCCCCGAATATTGCACGGGAAGTTCCCACCCACCAAAATCGATGAGTCGCCCGCCCGCGGCTTTGTGGTGCTCAAAAAACGGCGTCCGAAGCAGATCCATGAGGCCTCCTGAGTGGGTCCAAGTTCTACGAGCCCCGCCCTTATCCCGTCGGCGTCAAAAAAGGATCCCGACAGCACTTCGATCACGGTATAGAGGGGGGGCTTTCTGAGGTGCCGTATGCAGTCTGCGATCCCTCCACGCGATGCTTTCGTTGGGCGCCATTGTGGCCCGCGCGAGGACGACATCAGCGCAATGCTTGAAGCGATCGGAGCGCCAAGCCTCGATGCGCTGATCGATGAGGCCGTGCCGAGCACGATTCGATCGGCGACACCCCTTGCGATCGGGCCCGCGCTGGATGAGCAGACCGCACTCGACCAGCTGGCGGCCATGGCCCGGGAAAACCGCGTGTTGCGGAGCTACCTTGGGTACGGCTACCACGACACGATCACGCCGCCTGTGGTCCTGCGGAACATCCTCGAGAACCCGGGCTGGTACACGGCCTACACGCCGTACCAGGCCGAAATCGCCCAAGGGCGACTCGAAGCGCTGCTCAACTACCAGACCATGGTTCAAGACCTCACCGGTCTGGAAATCGCGAATGCATCGATGCTTGATGAAGCCACGGCTGCCGCAGAGGCGATGACCATGGCCCATCGAATCACCCGAGGGAAGAGCAACCGCTTCTTGGTCGACGCCAACTGCCACCCCCAGACCATCGCGGTCCTCACGACCCGTGCCCAACCACTGGGGATTGCGGTGGAGGTGGCCGCCCTCGCAGAGTGGAA
>JAYZVA010000110.1:0-7253 GCA_036156175.1 Myxococcota bacterium | reverse complement strand
GGCGGCGATGCCTTCGACCTGGCCGACATTGGCGTGACCGAGGCCCGATTCGTTCGGATCACCGACTCCGGCTACAACGCCCTCGGCTACGGCGGCGAGACCGGCGGATTTGACCTCGATGCCGTGGGCGCCGCCAACTGGATGGCGGTTCCCGATGCCGCCCCCCCGGAGGAGGCACCATGAAGGGCGCATGGTTCGTTGCTGCGGTGACCGCTGCGCTCGCGGGATGCACCGCTTCGAAGCCCTCGAGCGACACCGCGGATGCGGACACGGGGTCGAGCCCGTCCGCTCCCGACGATGCGGTTGAGGCCACCACCATGGCCTTCGCGTCGACCGACTACACCGTCACTTCGCTGGGCACGCTCGACCTCGCCACGCGCGCGCTCGCCGATGGACTCGCAGCGCTCCCCGGCGACGCCGTGGTGAAACGGCTGCCCGATGGCCGCGTCTACAACCTCAATCGGTTTGGGTACGACGTCATTCGGGCTTACGAACCCGGCAACTGGGGCAGCCCCGTCTTCGAAGTGTCCGTCGGAGACGGCACCGCCAATCCCCATGACATCGTGCTGTGCAACGGCGAACTCTGGGTCGGTCTGTACGGAAGCAACTCCCTGCTCGTGATGAACCCCGACACGGGCGCCATCGTGAACGGGGTTGACCTGAGCGAATACGCCCGGGGCGACGACATCGCCGAGTTCGATGCGCTGTACTGCCGGGAAGACCGGGTGATCGCCGTCGCGCAACAGCTCGACCCGGCGACCTTTCGAAGCGAGGGCGGCTCGGTCGTCGTGGTCGATGCCGACACCAAGCGTGCGACCAATTCGTTTGATGTGCGACCCAACCCCAAGACTCACCCCCACCCCACCAATCCAGATGCGTTGATCGTGTTCTCGGGGCACTACGGCGAAGGGGATGGCGCCATCACGACGGTCGACCTCGCAACGGGCATCGAGTCCGAGCCCTTGGCATACGAGGCCGACCACGGCATCACGTTCAGCGCGTTTGCCGCCCACGACGGCCACGCCGTCATCATGGGCACGACCCTCGACTACACCGCCACCAAGGTGTTGTGCGCCGACCTCGACGCGTGGGAACTGGTCGAACGCTACGCCATCAGCGCGTACACCGGTTCGATGACGGGCGGTCCCAACGGCACGGCGTGGATCGGCATGCCCACGCGGTACACCGAAGACGAACCCGGGATTGAATCTCCGCCCGGCCTTCAGGCCTTCGACATTGCCGAGTGCCGGCCCGATGGCGCCCAAATCGATACCGCGCTCGCTCCGTCCAGCATGACGTTTTACTGAACCATGATCCGCACCGCTGCCGTCATTGCCTGCCTCGGAATCACCGGATGCGCCGATGCACCGTCCGCATCCGAGCCGTGCCGGCAGATGTGCGCGGCGGCGACCACCTTGTACGGGGACTGCCTCGACGAGTGGGGTTTGGACTGGTCATCGGCGGGCTTCGGGGATGCGTCGGGTCACCAAGAGTCGTGCGAGGTCTGGGCTTGGCAGACCGCCGAGGTTCACGGCACCAACACCATCGATGCAATCTGCGATGAACGGCGAGCACTGCTCCATAATGGGGCATGCGACGATTACGCATCCATCGACTGGAACAACACGCCATGATGCTGTGGCTGCTGGCGCTCGGCTGCTCCACTCCACCGGAGCCCACCGGAGAGTTGATTTTTGTGCGGGATGGCGTCATCGCTCCGGACACCGCGAACACCGGTCAACCCATCGGGAACGGACGACGCTTGATCGAGCGGGCGTGGACGGCCGGTGAGACGGTGTCGATGGCGGGGCTCGAGGCCACCGCACCGGTTCGACCCGAATGCATTCCCCTGTTTCACGTTCCCTTGTCGGATGTGTCGCGGCTCACCGTGACCGGCGGCGTTGCGCCCAATTCCTCGGTCGCTTTTTCCCCCGATGGAACCCGATTGGCCATCGGGTCGCATCAAGGCGATTTGGTGGTGGTCGATGGCTGGACCGGCGAAGAAAAGGCGCGCACGCGATTGCCCGAGGCCCTCACCAAGAACGTGGCCTGGTCGCCCGACGGGGCGACCCTGTACGCCGGCGAGCAATCGCCCGACGCCGCGCTGCACGCCTTCGATGCCGAAACGCTGACGGCTCGTTGGTCGTTTCGCGCGGCCGACCGGGTGGGCTCCACCCCGTTGCCGGAAGGCGAAGACCGGTACGCAATCTACAACCTGCCGGGCATCTATTCGCTGGATGTCATGGCGAACGGCGACATTGTCGCGGTGGCGGTTCACGGATGGAACGATGCCGAGGGAACGCGGCTGAACCTGAGTCAAGTCATTCGGTTGACTCCCGATGGTGACGTTCGGGGCCAGTGGCCCGAAAACGCCGAGAGCATCCTCCTGATGCACAGCATGCTTCGGACCGATGCCGATGGCACGCCCGTGCTGGTGACCACCATCGGTCGCAGTGCGGACGGCCCCCCACCCACCGACCTGCCCACCAGCGGCGTGAGCCTCATCGATCTCGACGCCATGGCGCTCAAATCCACCGCACGGGCGACCCCCTTGGCGCCGTGGTTCAAGCAGGTCTCGCTGTGGCATGCCGTCGACTGGGATCCGACGCTGGGGCTGATGATGGGGCTGGGCGACGGGCGGGTCATTCGCACCGACGCCGCGTCGCCGCACACCGAACAAACCACCGTCCAAACCGGAGCACCGGTGATGGCGGGCGACGTCCCGATTGCGGCATCGGTCGGATTCGGGCAGTTCGCCCAGGGCGGGCTGATGTACACCACGTCCGACACCAACATTCCCTGGGGTGCCGCCGTCCCCGAGCTTCGACCGCCGAGCGTCCACCCGGGCGCCAATGGCTTGTGGATGAGCGACCTGAGCGGCGCACCGCAGTGGTCGTGGCAGGGCAACATTCGCGTGCAGGGCTTGAGCGTGTCCCCCGATGGACGCCGGGGCATCGTCGGTGCGGGCCACCGAGCCGAGTCCGTCGACCCCTTGACTTACGGCGCCGTGGTCTTTGACCTGACGACGCCCAACGATGGCCGCACCGGAGCAGCGCGGCGCGTGACCACCTGCGCCACCACGAATCCCGTCTACTTCAACCACCAAATTCTGGATGACGGGCGCATCGCCGTGGTCGAGTTCCCCACCTCCGATGGCCAAGGGGGCGTTCGCGGCTCCTACCGGGCCACCGTCTTGCGCTGAGAGCCCAATGACGTGGTGGACGATGCTGCTGGCCTTGATGATGGCGTGCACAGCCCAACCACCACCCGACCCCACCGTGACCGGACGGGCCCGCACTACCCTCGTCGAAGGCGACGCCATCGAGCGAGTCGATGTGCTCAATGCCGAAGGCCTTGTTCTCGAGACCCAGCGGCTCGACTCCCCCACGACGCGAATGCACATCGGTGCGGGTTGGTCCGATGGTGCCCGGTCCGTTGCGGTGCACCGGGCGACCGGGACCGTCACGCTGGCCATTCCTCCGCCATCGATCGCGGGGCCTCTTGAGGTCCGCATCGATGCACCGGTCGGGCAAGGCACGGCCGATGTCGCTGACGGTTCCGTGCACCGGTTGTCGTTGGTGGGGGGCGCTCAAGCGCAGGTGGCCATCGCGGCCGAGGTCATCGAACCGGGCACGTACCGCATCGCACTTGGCGATTCGCAGCGGACCTTTGCCGATGCGCGCGCCGGTGCCCGTCTGACGCTGCTGGCCACGATCGGCGGGAGCGAGACCCTGACCATCTCGGGACCCAGCGAGGACCGCGTCATGACCGCGCGGGTCGAGGTGAACCGGACCACAACCGAAGCGCTTCGCGACCAGCTGGCCTTGGTCGACGCCCCCTTCCCTGTGGATGCGCGCGGAAACACCGAAATCGATCGCCCAGCCAACCGGGTGACGTTGCCCGCGGGGTGGTGGAAGACCGTCCTCAAACGCACGGCACTGGGTACCCGCAACTGGGACCGCTACAGTCCCTGGGGCCACCAGGGTGTGACGCTCCAAAACCCCACCGAGACCCCCATCAACGTGGCGATTCGAACCGTGGTCACGCGCACGGACGGCACCCCCGATCCCATCTTCCGTCCGCGGTTCCGCGATGTGGGAGACGCGACCAACGACACGACCGCCTTGCTGCGCATCCCGGCCCAGGCCACCGCCAGGGCCGTCCTCCCCGTCTACGTCGACGACACACTCCTCGATGGCGTCGATGCACCACCCGATGGATGGCTTCGCCGCATCGAGGTCACCCCGTTGGGCGTGGACACCCCGATTCTCGTCGCAGACGAACCGCTGTATGTCTCGAAGGCGTCCTCGGTGATCTCGGGGCTCCTCTTCGTGGCGCTCACCGGCGCCCTCACAGGACTCGCGCTGATCGGCACCCGCTGGCGGTCGTGGCTGAACGAGCGCCCCACAACCAGCCTGATGGTGATCGCCATGCTGGGGGCCATGATGTTCACGGTCGGCGCGGGCGGCCAACTCATTGGCATGAGCATCGCCGCGGTCTTGGGGCCGTTCTCCAGCCTCCTCACGGGCCTCATCAACGACGCGTTCCGAACCGCACTCATGATGACGCTGCTGACCTTGCAACCGCGAACCGGCACCGCGGCACTGGCCATCTTGGTGGATGCGTTGTTGGGTGCCTTGACGCTCGGTCAGTTCGGACCCAGTCAGCTGCTGATCATCGGCAACAGCGTGTTGTGGACCGAGCTGTTTCTGTGGCTCACCGGCGTCACCCGCACCACCGAGTGGATCCGGGGTCCCGGATTCTGGATGTGGGCGCGGGTCGCCGCCGCGTTGGCGCTGGCCAACCTCACCACCGGTGCATTTGGCCTGGTGCTGGCCGCGGTGTTGTATCGGTTCTACTACGCCGAGTGGTACGTCGCGATGATTCTCATCGGGCCGAGCTTTGGCTACGTGTTGCTGGGGTGCGCGATCGCCCTGCCGTTTGCCCGCTCGCTGCGGGAGGTGTCGCCGTGACGCTCCGCAGCACAGACGCCCGGTACTGGTACCCGAGTTCAAATGAGCCAGCGGTGGATGGGGTCACGCTTCGGGTGGAGCCGGGCTCCTTTGTGCTGCTCACCGGGCCCACCGGTTGCGGCAAATCAACGTGGCTGCGGTTGGCGGGCGGGTTGCTCCAGCATCACGGCACGGGTCGGGTTGACGGCGCCATTGAACTCGGCGGCACTCCCGTCGATCGAATTCCACCATCCGAACGAATTCGGCACCTCGGCTTCGTGTCGCAAACGCCGCACGACCAGGTGGTGTCGGGGGTCGTGGGCGACGAAGTGGCCTTTGGGCTGGAGTCGGCGGGCGTCACGCAGCGGGCCATCGAGCCGCTGATTCGGGACGCATTGGCCCGGGTCGAGCTGGACGTGAACCACAACCGATCGACCGACGCGCTCTCCGGGGGGCAGCTTGCCCGGCTGGTGGTGGCGGCCGCCATCGCCGGGTCGCCGACCCTGCTGCTGTTGGACGAGCCATTGGCGCAGCTCGACCCCCAAGGCGCCGACGCCTTGCTCCGGGTCCTGCGAGCCATCGCAGACCAAGGCACGGCAGTGGTCATGGTCGAACATCGAATTCGCTTGGTCAAAGACACCGTCGATCGCATCGTTGTCATGGACGGCGGCCGCATCATCGGGGAAGGCCTATCCCACCTTGGGACGGTGGGACTCGGCGTGGAATTGCCCCGGGTTGGTCCGGCGGGGACGCCGGGACGGGAGCTGATCGCGGCATCGGACCTGCGCCACCGCTACGAAGACGCGCCAACCGATGCGTTGGGAGGCGTCGACTTTCGGGTCGCATCGGGCGAGCGCGTGGCCATCATGGGGCCGAATGGGTCGGGCAAGTCCACCTTGTTGCGCGCCCTCGCCGGATGGATCGATGCCGGGCCCGTGACCCGCAACGGGCGGGTGATCGACGTGCCCCAAGATCCGGATCTGGCGCTCTTTTGCCCCACGGTTCGTGCGGAGCTTGAGTACGGACCGTCTGAATACGGCGCGGCACCGAACGAGCTCCGCGACCGCACCTCAGCACTGGCGGACGCACTGAACATCGCCAACCTGCTCGACCGTGCCCCCCAGTCGCTCTCCCGCGGCCAACGGCTTCGGGTCGCCGTGGGTGCGGCCATGTCGGTGCAACCGGATGTGCTGCTGCTCGACGAACCCACCAGCGGACAAGACCGCCGCGAGGTCGCCCGCCTGATGAATGCCCTCACATCCACCAGCACCGACGGTGCGGTGGTGTTCGCCACCCACGACGAAGAGCTGGCCCGGGCGGCGGCCACGCGCATCGTGCGGATGGACGGCGGACGGGTGGTGGACTCGTGATGCGCTTGGCCGCCTTCGATTTCGACCCGCGCACCCGGATTGCGCTGGTGTTCAACGCGAGCTTGATGGCGCTTGTGCTGGACCACTGGGCATCGTTGTTGGCCTTGACTTTGGTGTGCTTCACCCCGTTCTTGAGCCGAGCGCGGTGGACCCGACGAGCCCTGGCGCTCAGCGCCCTTGTGATCTGGTCGACCGTGGTGTCTCAGTCGCTCTTCTACAACGCCGAACCGCGCGTGGCCCTGGTTCACTTGGGGCCGCTCACCGGGTGGCGCGAAGGGGTCTTGCATGGCTTGGTGCAGTCGATGCGCGTGGTGGCCGTGGGCCTGGCCGGTGTGGCCTTGGCGATCCGCACACCGCCCGACCGCCTGTTTGCCGGGTTGCTGCGGCTTCGACTGCCGTTTGGACTGGCGCTGATGGCCGGAACGGCATTCCGGTTTTTGCCCGAACTGGCGCAAGCCTGGGGCGTGGTCCGTCAGGCTCGAAGCCGCCGCGGTCGCCCGGCACATCGCCGCAACCCGTGGGCGTGGCTGACGCTCGAAGTGAGCCTGCTTCGGCCGCTCGTCGCCCGCGCCATCCGGCGGGCGTGGTGTCTGGGCGAGTCGCTCGACTCCCGCGGATTCGATCCGGTGGCACCCCGCGCGGTGCGGCGACCCTTGGTGTTTGGCCGGTTCGAGCCGCTGCTGATCGCGGCGGTGTTCACCGTCACGTTGTCGGCCTTGAGCCTCCGGGTGCTCTACCTGCTGTACACCTGGGACAGCGTGTATGTGCCCGCATTGCGACCCGTGTATGCCTTTGTTCGCGCGTGGCTGTGAAGCTCACTCGATTGGATCGCAGGGCGGTTCGCGACGCTGTTCGATGAAGAAGAACAGAGGCTCACGGAGAGCCCTCTCGTCGGCGTCGATGAACCTTCCCGACTGTGCTACATTCTTCG
>JAYZVA010000109.1:0-7362 GCA_036156175.1 Myxococcota bacterium | reverse complement strand
CCTTCTTGCGTCTTGAGCGCTTGGTTGTAGCACTGTTCCATTTGCTTGGCGCCGCGGTTCAGTACCCGCCCGATCATTTCTTCGATCTGCAGCGCATCGTTCAAGACAATGCTCTGTTGCTCTCGGCTTCGGGGCGCGGCGCCAATGGTCGAAAAGACATCCCGCGGGGCCGAGCCCAAGCCCGACGCCCCTCCGGACGGCACCACAGAGGCATCTTTGGCGACTGCCGAGGCGAGCGCTGGGGCCGCAGAGCCCGACTTCACTTGCTTGGTGACGGTTCGGCGTGCGCGCCGCGCGGTTGACCGCTCGCTGGAGGGTGCCGATGCTTCCACGGCCTCCGGCAACGGCTGGTCCTCATGCGCCGACATTGGAATGGGCGTCGCCGCTTGGACCGCCACCGGCGCCGCACCGTCGTCTGGCGAGCCAGAGGTAACGGCCACCCCAGCGACCCCCAGACCAATGATGGCCACGGCGGCGATGAGGCGGACCGGCACGCCCCCAGTGGCAACGGCTGCGGGCGCGACCGCCTCGGCCGCCACTCCGGGGTCGGTGGCGCTCTCCTCGCCCGGAATCTCGATCAGACAGCTGGGGCAATGCCCACCCTGCAAGGCGAGATCTTCGCTAATCGGCGACTGACAGAAGGGGCACGAGTGCATAACTGTTAAGGTGGCTTGTAGGATTTGTAGGGACGACTACCACTCTACACGTAGGTATCGGCCATGTTGGCCCAACTGTGAAGCGTTGACAACCATTTGAACACCCCGCATCGGTATTCGGGTCCAGGAACATACGGAGCAGCCATGGGCACCACCCGCGATTTTTTCATCTCTTCCTTCGGCGACATTCTGCTGCCGATGTTCCGTCGGTCCATGGAAGACGCGGTGTACGAGACCCTCGATTCTCGCCAAATCCCCACCCGCTCAGACTTCAAAGAAGTCCGCGACCTGGTCAACAACCTGCGCGGGCAAGTCACCGGCACCACCAACGGCATTGAGCGAGTCATGGCTCGGATCGACCAGCTGGACGCCAAGCTCGATGAACTCGAACAACGGCTGCAGACGGCACCCGCGGTCGCCGTCAAGCCAACGGTCTGTGCCATCGACGGATGCGGCGGGAAGGTTCGTTCCCGCGGCCTGTGCGGACGCCACTACCAACAGTGGCGCCGCGGCAGACTGGAGGGGTACGACCCCGAGTGCGTCAGCCTGAAATGATCCCGTAGTGGGTATCGAGGTGGATGACCGCGATGTTGCACACGGCGTGAAACACCGAACCGGCCATCACCCCGCCCGTCTTCTCTCTCAACCAGGCGAAGACCATGCCGGGAAAGAACGTCGCGAAGTGCCACCACTGGAACAACACCAAGGTGTGGCCAAACGCAAAAAAGAGGGATGCCCAGACACTCCCCCACCCCATTTGAACCCCAAAAATGGAAGCCCGCCGTTCAAAGCATTCGTTGAGGCGGGTTTGAAAATATCCCCGGTAGAAAAACTCCTCGGGGATTGCAACAAAAAACAGTTGATAGGCGACGATGGTCAGCGGATCCGCCGGCCAACCGTGCCCCGGTTCAAATCCAAAGATTTGGGTCTGATACAGGTGGTAGCCCAACGCAAATGCCGGACCAATCCACACCAGCAGCCGCACGTTGCTGGACAGCACCGCCCGCCAGGCCGCAGCATCGGAAAATGCGGGAATGCTGAGTTGGTAGGACCACGAATCCACTGACCGCCACCGGCACAGCGCCACGGGCGCGTAGATGAACAACAACGGAACGGCCGCGAGAACCCAATCCGGCGCACCGGCACCGGCCTGCAGTTCCACAACGGCGCGGATCAGCAGCAAGGTGCCAAGCCACAAGGCGATCAGTTCCCGAAAGATGCGCGACCGGCGTTCGGGATTGGCGGCACTCCCCTGGCTGTGCTGGGTCAAGATCCGTACCCGTGAAGATCGAGCGTCACCCACTTGAAGCCTTGGGCAGTGCACACATCCACAACCCCGTCGCGCACGCCGGGGGCCGCCAGGAGATGGAGCTCATCGGAGCCCACCTCAATGCGCACCATGCGATCGTCCCCGATTTGATGCCACCGCGCCCGAAACTGACGAATCCCAATGGTTCGGAGGTGTGACTCGACGGCCATCACTTGACGCACACGCTCAATGGTTACGCGGGTTCCGTCCGCGAAACGGCTTCCCAAACAGGCAAACGAGGGCTTGTCCCAAACCGTCAGGTTCAGCGCATGCGCGATCTGACGCACAGCGGCCTTGTCCAAGCCCGCCTCCACCAGCGGATGCCGAACCGCCTGCTCCGATGCGGCCTTCAATCCCGGCCGGTGGTCCCCGAGGTCGTCAACGATGGTCCCATCGGCGACCCACTGCACGCCCAACTGAGTGGCCCGGTCGCGGGCCAACTCGAACAGCTCGCTTTTGCAGAAGTAGCAACGGTCACCCTGATTGGACGCGTACCCTTCGATCTCGAGTTCATTGGAGTCCACCAGAACATGGCGGATCCCGCGCGCAGCCGCCATGCGTTGGGCTTCAGCGAGTTCTTCTGGAGGAAACGTCGGACTCACGGCAGTCAGCGCGACCGCTGACTCGCCCAGAACGTTGTGCGCCACCGCAGCGACGACGGCGGAGTCGACGCCGCCCGAAAACGCGACCAACACGCTGCCCATCTCGCGCAGCACTGCCTCCAGACGAACGAGGGCCGCTGGGTTCTCGGCAATCTCTGACGGGGAGTAATCGCTCATGTGCCCCCCTAAGTCGAGCGACCGGGACAGCCAATCCGATGCCCATGCATTAAGCGGTTTGTGGAGGCTTTCCGGTTGCTCACCCTTTTGCTCCTCATGACCAGTCCGCTTCGCGCGGAACTTCCCATCGAAGACGACGCGTGGATTCCGCTGCGCAACGGTGACGGAAGCGCGCGGGACGAGGCCGACCTGCCTTCAAGCATGGGGCACCTCGACATCGTCGGCGACACCGCCCAACCCGTCGGCCATTGGTCGATGGACGAAGCAGACGTCTACATCCGGATGCGGCTGGCCGCATCGCCGGCCGCTCTCGCGCCGGTCCCGTACGCTTGCGGATTTGTGCATTGTCAATGGGGCGTGTTGGTCAACACCGACGACGACCGGTCCACCTTCGAGCGGGCACTGGTCTTGAGCAACGGCGCGGCGACGCTGCGCATGCGTTCGGGGGTCACGACCGCCGGCTGGACGGCGGGAACCGACACCCTGCTCTTCGGCGAACCGTCTCCGCTGGTGACGGGTCGCGTGCGCTCAGCGGCGGCCGGAACGGGGCTGGGGGGAAGCGATGATGCGTACCTCGAGTTTGCCGTGCCCCGGATCTGGATGGGCTTGAGCCGAAGCACGGACACGGTCAACATCGCTTTGGCGACAGGGATCGGCCTCGAAGGCGAAGCGTTCACCGGCGACCTCGCGTCGGCAGTGGATGGCGATGCACTCGACGGCACGTGGTCGCTGCCGCTGGGACTGGATGGAGACGATGACGGGCTGCTGCTGGGCGAAGAATGGGCGCTCGGCACCGACCCTCAGGACGCCGATACGGATGACGACGGCCTCTCCGATCTCGATGAGCGAGACATCGGAACCGACCCGCTGAGCGGCGATACGGACGGCGATGAACTCTCCGACTTTGATGAATGGACCGTGCACGACACGAACCCTCTGGTGAGCGATACCGATGGCGATGGGCTCTCCGATGGCGCCGAGGTGTTGGGCTACGGGACCGACCCTCTGGATCCCCTCGATCCCGATCCCAGCATCGATGAAGACTGCGATGGGGTCAGCGACGAGGTCGATGCGATCGTTGATGCGACCGGGGATGCGGACGGCGATGGGCTTCCAAACGGGGACGAGTGGGCCTGCAGCACAGACCCCTGCGTCGCGGATGACGATGTCGACGGCGATGGCATCTCCAATGCGGATGAGTTGGGCTTTGGGACCAACCCCTGCGACGCTGCAGATCCCGACCAGAGCATCGATGAGGACTGCGATGGCGTCGCCGATTACGCGGACGAAGCCATCGAACTGGCCAACGACGACGTCGACGAAGATGGCGTCACGAACGTCGATGAACTGGCCTGCGGGACCGACCCCTGCACCGCCGAGGCGGATCACGATGGAGACGGCATTCTCAGCACCGATGAACAAGCCGTGCACGGCACCGATCCTTGCGACCCTGCCGACCCCGACCAGACCACCGACGAGGATTGCGACGGCATCCCCGACTACGCGGATGACGCGATCGCCATTGACCCCCTCGGTGACAACGACGACGATGGCATTCCAAACGCGTTGGAACAATCAGACTGCAACACCGACCCGTGTTCGGCCAACCCCGATGCCGACCGCGATGGCGTTGCCAACGTCGTGGAGCTCGCCTGTGGAACCAACCCCTGCTCGCCGGACTCGGATGCTGACGGCTTATGGGATGGCGACGAGATGGACGGTGGCGCCTGCCCCGACTCCGATGAAGACGGCACCATCGACGCGCTCGATCCCGACGCGCCGCCGTCGGCAGACCCCACCGAAGATGAGGATGGCGTCCACGGACTCTCCGGCGGCACCTTTACGGGGGGGTCGTGCGCTGCCGCACCCGCCAAGCCGGTGGCGTGGCTGGCACTCTTGGGCGCCGTTCTGTTGCTGCGGCGGCGGCCAAGATCGTCCGCCTTGGTGGTCATGCTCGGTGCCGCGTCCGCCCCGCCCGCGGTCGCCGAGGCACTCGACGCCAATCAGTTCAATCCTGCTCCGGTAAACCGCTCGTTTTTGGGTGTGGCCGACCCCGTGTCCACGCCCCGGGCGTTCACGCGAGGCGTGTGGGCTCACTACGCCCGCAAGCCGCTGCTCTATCGCTACACGAATCCCAACCGCGAGCCCCTTCACTTGGTGCGGGACTTGTGGTCGCTCACCCCCCACGCCGGATGGACGAACCGCCACTGGTTTGGCGCCGTCCACCTTCCGATCCACGGGATGGTTGGCTCCGACCTGGAGCGCGCATGGGGGGTGCTCGGTGATGCCCGCTTCACGGCAGGACACACCCTCGCGGACCGCAACGTTCGTCCACTGGGCGTGGCGGTGGTCGCGGATGTGAGCGCCCCAACCGGTTCCGAGAGCCTCTGGCTTGGTCGAAGCGGGTTTCGAGCCGGCGCGGCGCTCCATGCTGCATCGGGCCGCCAAATGGTGGTCGGTGGTTCGGTGGGCATCATGGCCGGATCGCTCGAGGACCTTCCAGGCTTTCGGGCCGGCACAACGGTGCACTGGCGCTTGTCGGGGTCCATGCCCCTGGCACCAGCGCACCGCTTGGGAGCCGAGGTACACGCCAACCACACCCTCTCCGCATGGAATGCGGACGGCGCCCACGGCGCCGAAGCCGTCGGGCATTGGTCATGGGCAATGCGTCCGGCAATCACGTTGGCCTCGGGGCTCGCGGTGGGCCTGAACCGCGGAGTTGCCGTACCTCGGTACCGCACATTCGCCGGACTGCATTTCGCACCGGCCCCAACGGTGACCGCCCGAAAAACGCCGCCGACGGCCACCGAGTCGCGCCCGGCGGAGGCCGAGCCGACCGAGGTCCTGCAGTTGGTTCGAGTCACCGTCACCGGGCCCGATGGACGCGGCTTGGTGGCGCAGGTCGCGACCGATGCCACGCTGGAGGCGCCGTTCGCGCAAACCAACGCAGACGGCGTGGCCACGTTCAACGTCGACCCCGAAGTCCCCGCGCTTTGGGTCGGTTCCGCGGGATTCGCAGCAGCCCGCTACCCGCTTCCAACAACCCAAACAGCGGTGGTCGAGATCGCCGCAGTCCTCCACCCGGCCCGAGTCACGCTTGAGGCAAAACGGATCCGCATCGACGACAAGATTTTTTTCGAAACCGGCAAGGCGGTTATCCAGCCACAGAGCCACGCGTTGCTGAATGAAGTGGCCCTGGTGATGCTGGATCACCCCGCGATTGCCATGGTCGAAGTCCGAGGCTTCACCGACGATTTGGGGTCAGCGGATGACAACCTCTTGTTGTCCCGCAACCGCGCTCAGGCCGTTGTCGACTACCTCATCACAGTGGGCGTCGATGCGAGCAGACTGCGCGCCCGAGGGCTCGGCGAGGCCGAACCCCGAGCAGCGGGTACCGACTCGGAGTCGAGGGCGGCAAACCGACGGGTGGAGTTCGTGTTGGTGTCCGACACGCCGTGACTCAATCATGCAGCGGGACGGGATACAGCTCGAAGCCCACCGCGTAGTGATTGCCGTGGTTCTCCGATCGGCGCGACGCGGCTTCGACTCGAACGTACACTTCGGGCTCGGCCACTTCGACGTCAAACAACACCGCATCCCCCGACTCATTCGCAACGGACGTACCGATGACATCGGCGCCATCCGCATCGCGCAACAGCGTGACCGTCGGCACCAGTCCCGACCCAATCGTTCCCGCTTGCACATGCACGCTTACAAAGCCCGGCATGCCGGTCGAGAGTCGAAAAACATCCCCCGTGTCCGCTGCATTGAGATGGCCATAAACGGTGCCGCTGCGGTAGCCTGGATGGACCGTTGAGTCCGTCAAGGACAACGAATCAGCCGTTGTGATGTCGTCGTTCGGCTCCGACTCCGACGCGGGACTTGCCACCATGGTCGCGACGCCGACGTACAGGGTCCCGGCGCCAAACGCCGGGCGATCATTGACCACCGAAAGCGTATAGCGTTGGCCGGCAGAGACTGGAACCAAGAGGCCCCCATCATCAAACCACGTACCGGACCCGAAAAAGTATGGTTCCGTCGACCAGGCAACCTCTTCCCCCGATGCATCCATCAGCGTGATCGAAGGCTGAATGAGCAGGGACCCGACCCGCCACAACGACCACCCCATGAGGCCAGTGGACGGCGCATTGAACGTCCACGAGTCAACATCGCCCGCGGCTTCCATGGAACCCAGAAACTCGATGTGACTGCTCTCCCCAACGACACTGCTCCGAAACCCCGCCGTCCCGTCTCCAAGACGGTCGCTCGCTTCTGCGATCGTGTCGTTTGGCTCGCCATCGTTCCCCTCGACGACAATCCCGTGGAGCTGGTACTCGCTGCGCTGCTGAAACGACGACTCCGATGACACTTCGACGTACACCGGCGCCGGTCCAACGGAGTGCACCCAGATGCCGGGATCGCTCCCGGCGGCGTAGTAGGGCATCACCTGACTGCCCCCAAGGGCTGTGCCAGAGGGCGCGATCAGTCTCAGCTGAAGGTCGTCTGCACCGGTCGAACGCGCAGAGACAAACCCAATTGTCCCGCGGGGCAGGACGATGGCGTACACGTCGAGGTCGCCCGCATAGTCAATCGCATCCGTCGCGAGCGGGAGCGACTC
>JAYZVA010000108.1:0-8563 GCA_036156175.1 Myxococcota bacterium | reverse complement strand
CCAGGACCGCCGCAGACGCCGCAGGAATCGACCGCGGCCGAGCCGCCGCAGGTTCCGGCGCAGTCGACGCTGGCGATGCAGCTTCCGGCGCAGTCGTAGGGCCAGGAGGCGTAGGTGCAGGAGCCGTCGTCATCGGTGGCGGTGCTGTCGTAGTTGCAGGCGCCGCCGTCGGTGCACCCGTAGACCGGTTCAGGGGAACAACTCGCGGCACTGCAGACGGTGGAGCCGTCCCAGCAGGTGTGAGTGGCCCCCGGGCCACCGCAGAATCCGCACTCATCGACCGCGGCCGAGCCGCCGCAGGTTCCGGCGCAGTCGACGCTCGCGATGCAACTTCCGGCGCAGTCGTAGGGCCAGGAGGCGTAGGTGCAGGAGCCGTCGTCATCGGTAGCGGTGCTGTCGTAGTTGCAGGCGCTGCCGTCGGTGCACCCGTAGATGGGTTCTGGAGAGCAATCGGCTGCGCTGCAGACGGTGGAGCCATCCCAGCAGGTGTGGTCTGCTCCGGGGCCCCCGCAGACGCCGCATTCATCGACCACTTCATCGCCGCCGCAGGTTCCGGCGCAGTCCACGCTGACGATGCAAGCCCCGTCGCAGTCGTAGTACGTGTATGCCGGTGAGTAGCAACTGCCGTCGTCGATGGTGGCCGCTGGGTTGAAGTTGCAAGCGGTGGGATCGGTGCAACCGTACACACGTTCCGCCGGGCAGTCCGAGAGGCTGCAGGCGGCCGAGCCATCCCAACAGGACGCCGATGGGCCGCTGCCGTCACAAACGCCGCACTCGTCAACGACGGCATCGCCGCCGCAGGTGCCCGCGCAATCGGTGATCGCGACGCACGCCCCATCGCAATCGTAGGGATAGGCGGCCGAGACGCAGCTGCCGTCGTCCACGGTGGCGGCTTCGTCGTAGTTGCAGGCGCTGGCGTCAGTGCAGCCGGAGATCGGCTCGCCAACGCACATGGCGATGTCGCACACCGCCGTTCCGTCCCAGCACTCGATCCCGGGGCCGGTGCCGTCGCAGACCCCGCATTCATCGAACTCGGCCGTGCCGTCGCAATCGCCCGCGCAATCCGTGGCCGCGATGCATGCGCCGTCGCAGTCGTATGGATAAGCGGCCGAGATGCAGCTGCCGTCGTCGACGGTGGCTTCTGCGGAGTAGTTGCATGCACTCGGATCGGTGCATCCGGAGACCGGCTCGTCGGGGCATCCGGTGGTCTCGCACACCACGGTGCCATCCCAGCACGAAACCGTGGGGCCTGCTCCGCTGCAGACGCCGCACTCATCGGCCTCGGCCGAACCGCCGCAGGTGCCGGCACAGTCAATCACCAGGAAACATTCGCCGTCGCAATCGAAGCCAAACTCAGGGTACTCGCAGCTGCCATCGTCGGCGGTCGCAGCCGGATTGTAGTTGCAGGCATCGGACAGCGTGCACCCGTAGATGGGCGACATGGTGCCGTCGGAGGTGCCGGTGTCTGCGCCGCCGGTGTCAGTGGCCCGGCCGGAGTCGGTCACGGCTCCCGAATCGGACGCGTTGCCCGAGTCCGCTTGGGCTGCGGTATCGCCGCCCTGATTGCCGGCGGTGTCGGGCTGCTCGCCGTCGTTCGCGGTTTCGCTCGTGTCGGTTGCTTCTTGCTCGCAGTCCGGAGACCCCTCGCACCCATCGTCATCGCAGTCAAACGCGCCGTCGCCATCGTTGTCGGCACCATCGCTGCAGTCGCCGGCCTCGGTGCCTTCGATCCGTTTTTCGTCGTTGGTGCCGCATCCGGATGCCAACGGAACCATCAACAAAGCCAATAAAGCAAATCGCATCTTCCGCTCCTACACGCGCCCCTGAGCGCCGCACTGGAGACTCAGAGGGAATCGGTTGATCAAGCTATGCATCCGACGGCGCGTGTCAATCGCGCGGGCGAGGATCTCCGTGGGCGCAACGGTTCAGTCACCGTCGTCCGGACACCCATCCGCCAACCAATCGTCACCGCCAAACGCCATGCATTCGCCGTAAGCCATTCCGGGGTAGCACACGCCATCCAGCACGCAGCCTCCGACCCCGGATTCGTCATCGCCGCTGCCCGCATCGGCGTCCGCGTCTGCATCGGCATCTGCATCTGCGTCTGCATCGGCGTCTGCATCGGCGTCTGCATCGGCGTCGGCGTCGGCGTCTGAATCGGCGTCGGCGTCGGCGTCCGCATCGGCGTCGGCGTCCGCATCGGCGTCGGCATCCGCATCGGCATCCGCATCGGCGTCTGCATCGGCGTCTGCGTCCGCCTCCTCAGTCCCTTCGAGGGAAAGCGCGTCGCCGGTGTCGTCCTTGTCCGTTGTGCATCCGATCCAGCATGCAAGCGCGCACACGGTGATGGCTTTCCAGTTCATGAGGGCTCCCTTGTGCCCAGATTATGCCATCGCGGCAGATGGAATCAAGATGATTCGCTGGTGCGAAGGCCTTCGGCGTGCGCCTTGAACGATGCCAGGAGCTTGGGCACGGTCTTGCCGACGATGCGATTTGAGACCGATCTCGGCACGAATGCCGCGACCTCGACTTCCACCGTGTAGGCCGCCCGTGTGTGCCCGGATCCCGTGGGTTGAAGGTCCCACCGGCCGTTGCTGACCTTGAATGGCCCCTCCTTGAGGCTCCAAGACACCGACCTGGGTTTGTCTTCCACCAGCGTGAGGGTGTACGTCACGCGTTTGAACAGATTGACGGAGAACCGCACGTCGGCGGTGTTTCCCGTGCGCGACAGGACCTTCGCGTCTTCCATCTCATCGAGAATGTGCGGGTAGCGTTCGTAGTCCGTGATGACGTCGAAGAACGCTTCGGGACTGACGCCAATGTCGATGGTCTGCTGGGTTCCGGGCATGGGCACTCCGTGGGGCCCGAGTGTATGACACGGCGGGGCTCCGGTTCAACAGACTTCACGGTACCCGGGTCGTGCGCAGTTCGGCTCACCGATCGCGGAGCACGGTCGCATCGGCAGCGGCGTCCGGATGTTCCATTGTCTCCGATGCAACCTCTGGGGTTGCGACTATTGGGGGACCGGGGAAGAACGGGAAGGGGAACAGCGGTACATCGAGCCCGCCGGTCCAGACTTTCGAGCCGTCTTCGTACCAGTTGACGGCTGCACCAAACACGACGGTGCGCAGGCGAACGCCGTGGCGCACTCCCGAACGGGCACCGAAGCTCTGGCCTCTGTCGTAGGTGACCAGTCCCGCTGGAACGTAGCCGGCGACGGAGGGCGCGAGCCCACCCGCGCCCACCCGGCCGCCCCAGGTGACCGTGATGCCTTCGGAGAACACCGCGTTGACGGCGGCGAACGGCCCCGCCACGAGTCCGGGAGACACGGATGTGTCCTGGGGTCCAAACACAACGCCGGCGAGCGCGTCGACGCTGGCGCCCACGCCCACCGTTCCGCCCGAGACGGTGAGGTGCACGCCGGGCGACATCTGAAATACGGCGAGTGGTCCAGATTGGACCCTCATTTTGGCGGATGCCAGCGTGGATGTGGAGAGTCCGAGGGCGGCGATGACGAGCGTTCGAATCATGACATTGTCCTGGTGAGTGGTGACCTGCGGGGTTTGCCGAGGCAGCCAGTGGAGTTGCAAGGTCCATGCCTACCGTGCCCATTTTTTGAACTGTGTACGTTCAAGCACAATTTTTAGCATATCCAATCAACTTTAGTGTCGGGTCGCAGGTTGGAAGACGCTTGATCCGCGACATCGGTGTCGTGCCGACACGATCCGCTGTGGCGGGGTAAGGGTCGAACACGCAGCGGTGGAGGAGCTCAGAAGTGCGGTGGACCGTTTCGAACAGACCCCGTGTTCGACCCAGTGCCGCTGTGCGCGTGGGGCTGTGCTGCATCGCTTTGGTGTGCGCCTTCGATGCGTCGGCTTCCGATGAGCCGCGAGCGGCGGGTTCGGTCGGACCACCGTTGCCCACAGTGGTGCATCTGGGCGAGTTTCGACACAGCGCCCACACGTTGCCCGCAGGCACGGTGGCGCTCCACCCGTTGTTTCACCCGTCGACCGTTGGCCTGACCAACCGAATCGACCTCAAGGCACCCATACTGGGACTGCTGGACGGTCCAGCGGTCGCCTTGGAGGTCATGGTTGCGGCGGGTCGCACCCGAACGGCCTCGATTGAGCCGTGGTTCACCACGCATTCGGAGGGCTCTGAGGAAGAGTTCGAATCGGGTTGGGCTTTGGAGTCCGTACAGGCGGGTGCGAGTTGGATGGAAACCCGGGCGGTGGGTGACCACCAGCTCAACCTCGGGGTGGGGTTCTCTCATTGGACCGAAACCGATCGGTTCTCTGCTCCGCTGGAGGCCGGAATCGACCTGCGTGCCTCGGCTCGAGTGATGACCCACATCGGGATGGGGACGGATGTCCTCGGCCTCGCGTCGGGTCGGAAAAACGGCGGCCTGACCCTCAAGTTTAGCCGCGGCGTCGATCGGTTTCGGGTCTCGGCCGGGATGGTGGCCATGGCGGGCACGGTGGACGATGCCGGTCGCTATTTCGCCGCTGTTGGGCCCTCTACGCCGGTCCGGTTGGTGCGGGTGCGCCTGGTTCCGCAGGCGTCTCTGTGGTGGTCGCTTGGCGGCCCGCGGCCAGCCTCTCTGCCCAAACCGACGCGCCCGCAGTGGCGCAAGTCCGACCCGAAAGCATCCACTGCGACGGCCGGGAAGAAGGCCATTGCCCAAGCGCGCACTTCGGTGGGCGCGAGCGTTGGGGCAGGGGTTCGGGTGCACGATTCCACGGAGATTCCCGACGGTGGCGCACCCCGGTTGGATTTCGCCGTGTTGGAGTTTCGCCGGGCGCTCGAGAACCCATACGCGTTGAACTGGCAGCCCGCACGCGTTGATGTCCAAGCCGACCTGGTGCACGGGTATTTGTCCCGGACGTACACCACGTCGCCCCGCCTGCCCCTCACCGTGTACGCCACATGGCTGGTGCCCGTCGCAAAAAGCTTGAGCGGCGCCTTCTCGCCCGGGGTCTACACCGAGTTGGGCTGGGACAGCTTTGTGGAAGAGGAACAACTGGTTCGGCGATTTGCGGGGACGGCGGGCGTTGCGATGCGGCTCGGACTGGAGCGGCACCATCGGATGTACACCGGGGGGTTCTACATCCGCGGCGTCACGGGCATGAGCATGGACCCCGACCCGAACGAGCTGTCGCCCACGCGGTTTACCCGGATTGGGGTGGAACACGTCTGGTCTTGGGGCCGCTCGGTCGGCGAACAGGGAGGAACACCATGAACGGGGAAATCAACACGGTCCGATGGGCGCTCGGGATGGCCGTTCTCACCGTGGCGGTGGGCTGCGAAGCCGAGCCCTACGGAACGGGGCCCGCGGTCTACGACGACCCCATTGCCCACCCCGATGACGGGTTCATTTTTTCAAGTGAGCGCATCAATCGGATCGACCTGGAGATTGGCGATGACGCGCTCGAGATTCTGGCGTCGCAGCGGTTGCTGTCGTACCCGCGAGACAAAGTGCGCGCCGAAGGCATGATCGATGGCGAACCCCTCGCCGAGGTTGGGGTGCGGCTTCGCGGCGGCCTTGGTTCGTTCACCCCATTCGATACCAAACCCAAGCTCGAGATTGACCTGAACCTGTTCACGGGCGACCGATTTCACGGGCTCGAGTCGCTGTCGCTCAACAGCATGAGCGAGGACTGCAGCGGGCTGGTGGAAGCCGTGGGGTTTGCAGCCTACGGAAAGATGGGCATCCCGACGTCTCGCACCGGCTACGCGCAACTCTTTGTCAACGGCGAAGACTACGGGTTGTATTTGGTGGTGGAAAGCCAGGACGACCGGTGGTTGAAGCGGAATTTTGAGGATCGGTCGGGCAACCTCTACGACGGAAAGTACGTGTACTCCGGCTACTGGCCCACCATTGTCGATTTCGGCAAGGGGCTCGATCACTGGTTTGACCTGGAGGAAGGCGAGGATGTCGACTTTGAAGACATTGGCACCATCTCAAGGGAGGTGAAGCGGGCCGAAAACAGCGGGAAGTTGAGCAGCGAGATGTGGTCGTTGGTGGACTGGGAAGCCTTGATGGCCTTTCTGTTGGTGGAGGAATGGATCATCAACGAAGACGGCTACGCTCAAGGCCCAAACAACTACCGCGTGTACTTTGACCCGGAGGGACCCATGGTGGTGATTCCATGGGACTTGGATTCCGCCTTTCCGCTCCGGCTCGACGAAGACGGCGAAAACTTGGCCGTGCGGGTCACCGATGCGGAAATGGAAAATTGGCGCGAGCCGGAAGCGAGCTTGGCGCGGGTGTGCCACGCCGACCCGGTCTGCCGCGACGTCTGGAAAGAACTGCGGCCCGAGGTGAACGCCGTCTTGATGGACGGGGAGTTGCTGGCGCTCGCTGAACAGCTGCACGCGTTGATCGACGAAGGCCTGCGCGGCGACCCGCGGAAGCAGACGCCTGCCGATAGTCCATGCGGTGTGCCGACCAAGGCCCATGCCGAAGCGATGCTCGACTACCTCGCCACGGGCGAAGCAAAGCGCGGATCATCGCAGGGCTGCGCTCACGCAGGCCACCGCACAACTGCGCCGTTTTTGGTGGGCATCGCGCTGGCGCTGGTGAGCACTCGTCGGCGACGCAGTCGCGGGTGATGCGGGCGTCAACGCGCCGGTGCAGTGGGTGTCGTTCGGGGACCAGCCGTCAATGGTTTCGCCATCGTTGGACCGACATCATCTGGATCTTCCCATCAAAGTGGTAGCGGGTGTCCGTCCACCCCTGCGGATCGGCGCCAAGGGTGATGGGGGAGTCGTTCAGCGTGACGCCGCCGTCGAGCACGGCGGTCTCATCGACGCCCGAGTCGCGGTTGTTGACCCACAAGCGGGCCCGCCCATCGCCATCGTAGGTGCCGATCAACACGTGGCTGACCGCCGTGTCGAGTCCGCCCACTTCTTTGGTCGCCCAGTGGTACTCGCCGTCCACGTGGACTCCCCAGCGCAGGGTCGTGCCCCAGAGCACGTCGTCTTTGATTTCCAGGGCGAAGCCGCCGTCGTCGGACTTGGCGATCAACGACTGCTTGTCGCCAAAGCCCAAATCGAGATCGTCAAACTCGACGGTGAGCATCACGAAGAAGCCTTCCGATGGCGTGTTGTCGGCATCAAACAGGGTCAAGTGTTGGTCGAGCGAGGCGGTGAAGTCCAGGGCAGTGCCGCGCAGGCCCTCGCAGCAGGTCGTGGATGACACGTTTGGCGCATCGCTTTCCATCAGCGACCGTTCAGTGGGTTCGCTGGCGTCGGTCCAGATGAGCGCGGTCGATGCGTCCACGTCCACAGAGGCGTCCATGTGGGCGAGGTAGGTGTCTTCTTCGACGACGACTCGGCAGTCGCTGATTTCGTAGTCGATGACCAGCGCGTCGAGCGTTTCTCGGTAGCCGGCGCACCAAACCTCGCCCATCGATTCGGGAACGGTCCACATGGCCACGCCAAGGCCGAGGCTTTGGGCGTAGTGGAGCAGGTGAAACAGATCGGGGGTGCTGCGTTCGAGTGCCACGCCGTCGTGGCCCCGGTCGGCGATGGCTGCCATGGACGCCGTGTACTCCGGGGTCTCGTCGAACGACGCGTCGGCGTACAACGCGTGCGTCCGCACGTAGGCGGCTTGGAGCGGGTGCGCACCGGCGGCAAGGACTTCGTTGACGAGGTCGATGTTTTCGAGGCGTTCGTCGACGAACGACCGAAAGAAGACGGGCCGCCCGTTTCGGACGACCCCGCTCTCCAGCACCGTCGACAACAGGGCCTCGATCTTGGCGCGGGTGGGGTCCCGTTCTTTGATTTCAATGTAGAGCGGTTGGTCGAAGGTGCGGATTTCGGACCACTCCAGGACATCAACGAGTCGCGCGCCGTGGTCGCTGAAGCCGTCATCGTGCTGGATGCGCCACACTCCGCCCACATCGCAGACGTCGAGCTCCAGAAGGTCGGCGCCCTCCTCGTGGGCGGCGGCCAGCAGGTCCAGGGTATTCACGCGGTTGGTCTCGGGGTTTCCGCTGCTCTCGGAGTATGCATTGTGGGCAGCGATGGCCATGATGTGGCCCAGGGGGCTGGTGGCCATCGTTCGCTCGGTCCCATTCCAGTATCCGTCGCGCTCGAAGTATTCGATGGGTGTGGTGAACTGCGCCGGCTCGGACCAGACGCCTTCGGCCGTTGCGATTCGTAGGGCCACCCGGTGTTCCCCTGCCGCAAGGGGGCTGCTGGATGAAAAGCGGCCATCGAGCGGGCTGGTGTCGGTCCAAGGCCCATCGTTCAGGCGCCATTGCGCTGCGTCCACCTCGACGGCCGAGGACCAGAGCCAGACGGGATTGGGGTGGCCCGCCGACGGTTCCCCCCACAGCTCGGGCGGTTCGGGCCGGTCGTCGGGATCGGCGTCTGCGTCTGCGTCGGCGTCGGCATCGGCATCGGCATCGGCATCGGCGTCTGCGTCGGCGTCGGCGTCGGCGTCGGCATCGGCGTCGGCATCGGCGTCGGCATCGGCATCGGCATCGGTGTCTGCGTCTGCGTCTGCGTCTGCGTCGGCATCGGCTTGGATGCTGGGTGCGGCATCCGAATCCGCGGG
>JAYZVA010000107.1:0-11723 GCA_036156175.1 Myxococcota bacterium | reverse complement strand
GAGGCGTGCCGGGACGGATACGGGCGGGCAGCCGACAACCTTTGCTACCCGCTGGCGGACCGGCCGTGCGGCGAAGGGTACGCACGGTCCGATGACGGCGACTGCGTCCCGATCGGCATCGCCAGCGCACCAGTCGGCGACACCGATGCCGATGCCGACGCCGACGCCGATGCCGACGCCGATGCCGATGCCGACGCCGATGCCGATGCCGACGCCGACGCCGATGCCGATGCATCGGAGGCATTGCCCATCCTGACCGACTGCGCGTTGCCCCCGCCCGACCCGATCGAGATGCGCGCACTGCGTTTTGACGGCACAGACCTGTTGCTGGACGTCCGGTACAGCGGCGGGTGCGTCGATCACGAGTATGACCTGTGCTGGAACAGCAGCTTTGGGGAAGGCGTGTTCCCCGAAGCGCACTTGAAACTCGGTCACCGATCCTTTGAGGACATGTGCGATGCCATCATTGAGACCACGATCCGGTTTGACGCAAGCCTCATTGTGGAGGCCGCCGGTGACACCGCATTCAACGTGCGGGTCTCCACCTCGGCAACCGAGTTCGTGACCGCATCGTACTCGGACCCTGCACGGTAGCGAATGAGCACGGTTTGGACCGAACTCCGGTGCGATTGGTGCGGCGCTGAGCTGGTCAAGGAACACATCGACCGGTCCGCAGGCGAGGCCTATTGCCCGTTCTGCGAAGGGTTCACGCCGCTTCGGAATGCCGGTGCGGGCGTCGCAAGCGTTGATCCGCCAGAGGCAGCGGCGCCCGATCGCGAACCGCAGGCGCCGCCGGACTCAACCCCCGATTCAGGCGCCATGGCGCGCCGGTTTTCCTTCACGATCCGTGAACACAACGACGGCCTTGAGGTGCGGTACACCCGTTCGTTGAACCGCCTCACGATGATGCTGCTTGGCGCAATCGGTGTGTTGGAGGTGGTGGCCGCCATCGCGCTTCAGTCGATTCGGTTCTATGCGGTCACATCGGCGATGATGGTTGCCTATTTTCTGGTTGTGCGACTTCGAAACACCACCATCCTGCGGGTGACGCACCGCTCCATCTCGTTTCGCTCCGTTCCCTTCCCGTGGCACCCCGAACGCACGATCCAGCCCGATCAACTGTGGGTTCAGCCGGTCCTCCAGACGTGGGTTCGCCCTCGCGCCTTCAACTTGATGGCGACCGATCAGCGAGGACACTCCGTTCCCGTGATTCGTGCGGGGGACTCGCTCCGCGATATGCGGTGGCTTGAGCATCGGATTGAGCACCACCTCACCATCATCAATCGACCCATGCCGGGCGAAGCCGAGGAACAGCATGACCACCACCTCGCTTGAACAACGACTCGAAGACCTCGAGGTCAAGTTCGCCTTCCAGGAGGACACCATCCACCAGCTGGACGCGGTGATTCAGGACCAGGCGAAGGCCATTCATCGCTTGACCACCGACCTCGTGGCGGTCCGCGAGCAACTCAAGGACACCCTGGGTTCCGAAGCACCCATGGAAGAGCAGGTACCGCCCCACTACTGAGGCGCGCCTTGGCTACTTGCTGATCGCCTTTCGGGCCGCCTTTGCCGCCCGAGATTTCGGGTAGATGCGAATGACCTCGCCGTAGAACACCCGAGCGTTGTCGGCTTGGCCTTGGGCCTCGAACACCTCGCCCTGACGGAACATCGCCCACGGTGCAAAGCTGCTGGCCTTGAACTGGTCGATGACTTCTTGATAGCGCAACACCGCTTTCTCGTGGTCGCCGGCCTCTTTCGAGGCCTCGGCCCGCCGATACGTCGCTTCGTCGGCCCGCGCGTGGTTCGGGAACGCGACCAAGAAACGGTTGAGCATGGTCTCGGCGCCGGTCGTGTTGCCCGCCTTGATCTGCGCTTTGGCTTTGTCGAGCAACACATCCGGGTCGAGGGCGGGCTCGGTGACCGGGTCGGCGTCCGGCGGCGCCGCGGGCTCCTCCGGTTCGGAAACCGCCACCGGTTCAGCCGTCGGCTTCGACGGTTCGGAAATGACGACCGGGGCCTTGGGAAGCTCTCCGGCGGTGGGGGCACCCGACTCACCACCCCACGAACTCTCCGTGGTCATCGGCGCCGGTGCCACAGTTGCGGGGGGCGCGGGCGGCTTGATGCCCAAGGATTGCTCCAGCTGGTCGGCGCGGGATTCGAGCCACAGCACGCGGAACCGGGCATCGTCGACCGCGCCCTGCAGGCCCTTGGCGCCTTGCGAAGCGTCGTGGGTCAGCACCTCCAGTGAGCCGCGGAGCCGCACGACTTCGCCGCGCAGTTCTTCGATGGTCTCCATCTGCATGATCTTGCGCTTGCCGCTCGATCGGTTCAGCTCTTCCAGTTGGTTCACCCGAGCCTCCACCTGCAGGAACTGCTGTTCCACGTTGTAGGCGCGGACCGCGTTGTCGCGGATCTCCTGCTCCATCTTGGCCGGAGCCGACTGCTGAGTCCGGTCCAACACACATCCCATCGCCAATACAATCCACAACACCATCGTTCCACTCCAGCCTGCACCAAGCGCGCGCACCCGATACGTATCGGATCTGCTACTGTTCCCCAACCTTGCCGGGGGCAACCCCGAAAAATCACCCAGGCTTTTCTCCTATGCTTCCGTTGTACCTCGGCTCTCTGGCACTCGGTGGGATTCTCATCGTGGCGAGCGTTGTGTTTGGCGACGGCGACTCCGGTGGCGATCCCGACTTCGCTGCCGACATCGATTTGGACTTGGACGTGGGCTTGGATGGCGACCACGATGCGATCGCGATCTTGGCCGACCCGTCCGATGCTGTGGCGGGCGCCGGAACCTGGTTGCCGTTTTTCTCGCTTCGTTTCTGGACCTTCGCCTTGGCCGCCTTCGGGCTCTCTGGGGCCGCGCTCCATGCCCTGGGCGTCACGGGCTTGCTTGGATTGGCGGTCAGCGTGCTGTTGGGCGGGGGTGTGGGAACGGGTGCCGCGTGGACCTTCCGCCAGCTCCAACTCACAGAAGTGACCGGAAACGTCGGCATGCGGGACATTCGGGGGAGCGAAGCGACGGTGTTGCTCTCGGTGGGCCCCGAAAAAATGGGGAAGGTGCGAATCGTCGTGGATGGGCAACATGTTGACCTGCCCGCTCGTACCCGATGCGAGGACATCATGAATCGGGAGGAAAAAGCATTGATTGTGAGCGTTGACGACGGCGTCGCGGAAATCACTCCCGTGCCCTTTGGCTACACATCCATGACCAAGGAGGATTGAGAATGGAAGACCTGATCATGCAAATGACCGCTTGGGTCTGCACCGGCGGATCGATTGGGGTCGGACTGCTTCTGGTGCTGGCACTGTTCAAGCAGTTCTTGTTCATCGGAAAACCAAACGAAGTCCTCGTGTTCTCGGGCCGAAGCCGGAAGCTGGCGGACGGCAGCAGCGTAGGGTACCGCGAGGTTTTGGGCGGTGGCTGGACGTGGCGGTGGCCGATCATCGAGAAAGTCGACCGCATGCGACTGACCACCATCCCCATCGAGATCAACACCACCAACGCCTACTCTGCGGGTGGGATCCCGCTGAACGTGCATGCCGTCGCGAACATCAAGGTGTCGAGCAACCCCTCCCGGGTCAAGAACGCCATCGAGCGATTCATGGGACGCGACCCCCTCGAGATTCAGCGCGTCGGCAAAGAGACGCTCGAAGGCCACCTCCGCGGAGTGCTTGCTCGTCTGACCCCCGAAGAAGTCAACGAAGACCGATTGAAGTTTGCCCAAGAGCTGACGGCGGAAGCCGAGGAAGACTTCGTGAAGCTGGGGCTCGACTTGGACGTGCTCAAGATTCAGAACGTCTCCGACGACGTCAACTACCTGGACTCGATCGGTCGCACCCGGATCGCCCAAGTCATCCGCGATGCCGAAATCGCCGAGTCCAACGCCAAGTCCGAGGCGCTCCAAGCAGAGGCCGCGTCCACCGAGTCCGGCGACGTGGCCACCCAAGACTCCGAGCGCTCCATCGTTCAAAAGGCCAACGAGCTGCGCGAGCTCAGGGGATCGCTGGAAGCAAACGTTCAGGCCGAACTGAAGAAGGCGGAACGCGCGGCGGCCGCCGCGCGTGCCAACGCCGAGGTCGAGTTGCAAGATCTTCGACGGCAAGTTGAGGAACTGCGTCTTCAAGCGGACGTTGTGTTGCCGGCGGAGGCCCGGCGCCAAGCCGCGGTGTTTGAGGCCAAGGGCAAGGCGTCGTACACCGAGGAAGAAGGACGCGCGCAAGCGGCGGTCCTTCAGATGATGACCGACGCTTGGCTGAGTGCCGGCGAAGATGCCAAAGACATCTTCTTGATCCAGCAGTTGGAACAAGTGCTCCGCACGGTGGTCGAGCGGGTCAACGGCGTCGCAATCGACGAAGTCAACCTGCTGGACGGCGGAGACGGAACGGCGTTGCCGCGTCACGTCGCCAGCTTCCCCGCCATGGTGCGCCAAGTGCTCACCGAACTGGAAGGGTCCACCGGAATCAACGTGCCGGAGATTCTCGGCAGCGCCATCAACGACAAGGAGAACCGGTAATGGGAGCCATTGCATCCATCCTGATTGTCAGCCTCTTCCTGCTGGTCGGCGGCAGCCTCGCGGTCATGGCGGTGGCCAAGAAGCTGGTCTACATCGCCGGCCCCAACGAGGTCTTGGTGTTCTCGGGTCGCAAAGGCCGCATGGCCGGCAAGGTGGTCGGCTACCGCACCATCAAGGGCGGCCGGGGATTTCGAATTCCCTTGATTGAGACCGTGGACCGCATGGACCTGACCAACATGGTCATCGACGTCGCCGTGACCAACGCCTATTCAAAAGGCGGCATCCCCCTCAAGGTGCACGGCGTCGCAAACGTCAAGGTGGCGGGTCACGAACCGTTTCTGGGCAACGCCATCGAGCGCTTTTTGGGCAAAGAACGGCGCGGGATCATCAAAGTGGCCAAAGACACCCTCGAAGGCAATCTGCGGGGCGTGCTCTCTCAGCTGACGCCCGAGCAGGTCAACGAAGACAAGATCAGCTTCGCAGAGAAGCTTCTGGAGGAGGCCGAGAACGACCTCAGCCGGTTGGGCCTGGTCCTCGACACCCTCAAGATTCAGAACGTGGCCGACGACGTGGGCTACCTGGATTCGATTGGTCGGCAAAAGACGGCCGAGGTGGTGAAGAGCGCGCGGGTCAACGAAGCCGAGGCGCGTGCTCAATCCACCCAACGCGAAGCCCACAACAACCAAGTGGCCAAGGTGCGCGACATCGAGGCCGAGATGACCATCCTCGAAGCCGACATTCAACGCCAAGTCATCGATGCTCAGAGTGCCGGCAAGGCCATGATCGCCGAAGAACTCGGGGCGGTGAGGGCGCTCATCGAAGAAGCCCGAGAGGACGTGAAGGTGCAGACGGCACGGGTTCAGCAGGTCGAGCGACGCTTGCTGGCCGATGTCGTGGCACCGGCCGAAGCCGAGATGCTGCAGCGCCGAGCCGATGCGCAAGCGCAGGCCGCGCGCATCATCGAGGACGGCAAGGCCACCGTCGAGGTCATGAACGCCATGATCGCGACCTGGAAGCAAGGCGGAGACTCCGCCCGCGACATCTTCTTGATGCAGAAGCTGCAGCACGTCATGGACTCGCTCGTGGAAACCATCTCCGACGTCAAGATCGACCGGGTAACGGTCCTGCCAGGCAACGCGAACTCCACCGCCCAACGCGCAGTGACGGTGGTGGAGGAACTCAAAGCCGGTGTTGGGATCGACATTCCCGCCGTGGTGGATCGCCTGAGTGGCGGCGCATCAACACCCGACAACGGTTAGGCTGATCGCTCCACTCGGGTCATTCCATTCCAAAAATCCACGGCAATACATCTGGCCTAAAGCCAAGTCAAAACCGGCAGCTGATGGCGCTGTACGACCGGCGGGTTGCGCCCGAGCAATGGGTCAGCCAAGAGCTGGCGCGGCGAATGACCGAAATGTCCCGGGCGCTCAATCGCCAGTTGGGCGTCATGATCGACCGACGGGGTCGGGTCAGCCACGTGATTGTGGGCGATGCACACCAGCTGTTCATCCCGGACCTCACCCGACAGCGGGCCGGATCGGGGCGATTTCGCGGGATCCGCCTGGTCCACACACACCTTCGGGGCGAGGGACTCTCGGAGGACGACCTCACGGACCTGAGCCTGCTTCGTCTGGATGCGGTGGTGGTCATACAGGCGCAGTCCGATGGGCTTCCGGGTTTCATGGAAGTCGGGACAATTCGCCCCGACGCACCCATGGGCAGCGACGAGCCGTGGAGCATCGAACGCAAGCGCGCGCTCGGCGAGTTCTCCGCGGACTTCATCGGGTTCATCGAGGAACTCGAGCGCGTGCTGGCCAGCACCACCCAGACCACCCGGGTGCCGGGCGCAGAAGGGGCGATTGTCATCGGTGTCAGCACGCATCAAAACGATGAATCCGAAGCGTCCCTCGAGGAACTCGAGCGCCTCGCAGACACCGCTGGGCTGCAGGTCCTTGACCGGTTTCTGCAGCGCCGTCGGAAACCCGACCACAAGTTCGTGATCGGGAAAGGGAAGCTTCAAGAAATCTTGGTTCGGGCCATGCAGCTGGATGCCGAGGTCCTCATCTTCGACTCGGAGCTGGCCCCCAGTCAGCTGCGAAACATCGCCACGGACACCGAACTGAAGGTGGTCGACCGCACCAGCTTGATCTTGGACATCTTCAGCCAGCGCGCAAAGACCCGCGAAGGAAAGCTTCAAGTGGAACTGGCCCAGCTGCGCTACCGGAAACCCCGCTTGGCCTTGATGCCCACGGCCATGAGTCGACTCACGGGTGGCATCGGGGGTCGGGGACCCGGAGAAACCAAGCTGGAGATCAACCGCCGCCGGGCGGACGAGCGGCAGAACCGCCTGGAGAAGCAACTTCGAAAGCTGTCCAAGCAGCGGTCGCTTCGACGCAGCCGACGGCGCCGCGTGGGGCTCCCTCAGGTGGCGATCATTGGCTACACAAACGCCGGAAAGTCCACCCTGCTCAATCGGATGACCCGCTCCGATGTGGATGCGGAAGACAAGTTGTTCGCCACCCTCGACCCCACCAGCCGGCGGCTCCGCTTCCCGGAGGAACGCGAAGTCATTCTCACGGACACCGTTGGCTTCATTCGTCAGCTTCCCAAGGACCTGATCCATGCATTCCGCTCCACGCTGGAGGAAGTTCAAGAGGCGGATCTGCTGGTTCACGTGATCGACAGTTCCAGCCCGCACATCGAGACCCATGTCGAAGAAGTCGAGCAGACCATCGAGTCGCTCGGTGCGGGTGCGACGCCGGTGATTCGAGTGCTCAACAAGATCGACGCGGTCGGACCGGACGAATGGGTTCGACTCAAAGCGGAGTTCGAAGGGAGGTTGGTGAGTGCGCACTCCGGTGAAGGGCTCGGAGCATTGATGGTGCAGGTCGAGCGTCACCTGTTCCGTGAACACGCCCAAGGAAACCTCTCGTCATGATGTTGTGGCTCTTGGCGTGCGCGACCCCGACCCCACCCGAGCGCGCGATCGAAGACCCCTTTCATGATGCGCCTCCGCGCATTCAGACGTTGTCGGCCGAGTGCATCCCCGAGGAGGGCGAATGGGTCTTTGACGTGCTGACGCAACACTGGACCGGTGGCGGATGGGTGTGGATGGGCACCGCGCCGGACAACGTCGAGGGGCACCGCTTGCGGTCGGTCAGCGCCGCTGCGGACGGCAGCACCGATGCCCTCCGACTGACCCTCGACATCGCCGCCGATTGGCGGGATGCCGCTCGAAACTCCTCCACCCGCTTCTTGTGCGCGGACCAACCGCGCATGACCTTTTTGGTGACCGCCTACGACGCGCGGGGCGAGGACGTGGAAGACTGCCGGACATGGGGCCGCGAGCCCACCTTGTGGTTCAGCGTCGACGCCGCTCACGACTGTGAGACGGAGTGGGTGACCGATCCGGACACCGGCGACGCGGCCTCCGATTAGGACCTCGACCCGGCCAACAGGAGCGCCAATTCGATGGCGGCCACCATGCTGGAGTGGTCGGCGGCGTTCAATCCAACCAGGTCGTCGGCCGTGCCGTGGTCCACGCTGGTGCGAATGATGGGGAGCCCCAAGGTCCAGTTCACGCTGCGACCGAAATCCAACACTTTCAATGGGACCAGCCCCTGATCGTGGAACATGGCGATCACCATGTCGTATTGCCCTTTGACGGCATCCATGAATGCGGTTTCGGCGGAGATTGGTCCCACAACATCAATGCCCTCCTCGCGGAGTCGCTCGGCGACGGGGGCCAAGACGTCTATTTCGGTTCGGCCGAGCTCACCGTCTTCGCCAGCATGGGGGTTCAATCCACAGAGCGCCAGCCGCGGGGATGCAATGCCCAGGTCGGTTCGGAGCGCGGCGTGCGCGGTCTGCACCACGTAGCGGACCCGACGGGCGGTGATGTTGTCCTGGACCGCCGCCAGCTCCACGTGGGTGGTGACCAATGCGACCCGGATCGTTCCGCCCGCAAACGCCATCACGGGATCCACACCGAAGACCTCCCCCAGCATGTCAGTGTGGCCCATGTGGTTGAACCCTTGCGCGATCAATCGACCCTTGTGGATGGGGCCCGTGACCATCGCATCGCCCTCTCCGCGGGCGCAGCGCTCTGCCGCTTCGCGCACCGCCACAATCGGGGCGGGCTCACCACGACCGCGCAGGTCCACGACGGGCGCATCCACCCCGTGCGCTTCCAAGGCTGCGCGAATTGCCGGACCATCGCCCAACAGTTCATACGCCGCCCGGTCGCCCACTTCGGCAAGCGCTCGGGCGGTGACCTCCGGCCCGATGCCCATGCCCGGCGTCACGAGCAGCTTCACTGCGCGTCAGTCGCCTCGAGCTTGATCACCACAGCGGCTTCACGGCGCGCTTGCTGGTACCACGCATCTTTCTCCCGCTCGATCCGACCCTCGAACACCTTGGCGGCAATTTCGTCGCGAACGGCCTCGTACGGGCGCACCGGAACGGCTTCACGCTTGCGAACCTCAATCAGGAACACTCCCTGTGCGGTCGCAATCGGGGGGGTCACGTCACCCACAGCGGTGGCGAACACCGGCCCATTCAGGTCGCCCACCAACTCGCCATCCACAAAGGTCCCCATCGCACCCCCGTTGGCACCGTAGGGCCCTTGGTCGACCTCGGCCGACACCGATGCGAACGGCTCACCGCCCGCGACCCGCGCACGCACGGCAGCCGCCCGTTCGACCAGCTTGGCCTTGTCGGCATCGGTGGCCTCCGGTGGGTAGGCCAAGAAAATGGCTCCAAGCTCCGCCCGCTCGGGTTGATCGGCTCCCGCGACCATGCGCTGGTATGCGCTTCGAATCTCGTCTTCGTTCTCGACGATTCGGGGCCGAATCAGCATTTGCGTGAACTTCTGCTCGCGCAACACCTCTTGGATTTCATCCCGGTACTGCTGCCACTGCACGCCGGACCGTTCGATTTCTTTCCGAAGGGCTGGAACGTCAACGCCGTTCCGCCGCGCGATGTCGCTGACCGCGCGATCGACGTCGTCGTTCGTGGCGTCGATCTGAAGCTCGGTCACCGTCTGCTCGACCAGGCACCGACGAATCAACGAATCGAGAACCTCGAGCTCGGCGGTCCGCCGCTCTGCCGGACTGC
Organism: Myxococcota bacterium; assembly: GCA_036156175.1. Lineage (GTDB taxonomy): Bacteria > Myxococcota_A > UBA796 > UBA796 > UBA796 > UBA796. The sequence continues at coordinate 2,079 of JAYZVA010000107.1, read as the reverse complement.
CATTCTGGGCCCGCGTTTCAATGAAGTCACGGCCCAGTTCGTACACCTCGCTCAACGTCACCACCTCGTCGTTCACAACCGCAGCGATGCGGTCAACGGGGGCCGCATGCGCGGGCCCCCATCCAACGAACAGGGCGGCGACGAGCAGCGGGTTCACTGTTGTTGCTTCTTGGGCTGGATGATGCCTTCCGGCACGGCCGAGCGGGGAATGGCTTTTCCGGCATTCGGCATCGGCGGGCGCATGCCCGGATGCTTGGGTGCCTTGGCGGGCTCCACTTCAATGGCGTTCAGCTTGTCGTCTTTCGTCGTGATGGTGGCGCCGGTTCGGAGTTCACTCACGTACGAATCGTAGAGGCTCTTCAGCTTCTCGTTCTTGACCTTCCGCAACACGGAGCCCTTCATTTGTTGGAAGGTGCGCTCCACCTTGTCCCGCTTGTTGGCCGCGAGCACAAAGTTGTAGCCCTCGTCTGTCTTGAACACGCCAGACAGGTCCCCGACGGAGAGCTTGAACGCCTCGGCAACGACGGCCTCGTCCAGTCCGGGCTTCCCGTCGGCGGGGACGAACCCAACGTCTCCACCCCGGCGCTTGTAGGGACCCTCCGAAGAAGCCTTGGCGATGTCGGCGAACTTCGTGACGTCGGCAGCCACCTCAGCGTGCAGGCGCTCGGCCTCGGCCTTGGCCGCGGCGTCATCTTTGTCGCCGGAGGCCTTGATCAAAATGCGCTTGATCTGCACCTTCTCGGGCACCACGAATTCGTCTTGATTTTCGTCGAAGTACGCCTGAAGCACCTCGTCGGTGAAATCGCCGTTCTTCACCTTGGCGTAGACCGCTTCGCGAAGGAGCGTGTTGACCATGACCTTTTGTACCTTCGGGTCCCGGTCAAGGCCCTCCTTGAGCGCGGCTTGGTACAGCAGTTTCTCGTCCACAAGGCGCTTGAGCACTTCTTGCTTCTCGCTCTCGCTCAGCGCCTTGCCGTCCGCGGGAACCTTCCGCGCCGCGGCCGCCTTGAAGTCTTTCTCGCCCACTTTGAGGCCGTTGACATCCGCCAAGACTTCGCCAATGTCCTCTGCGGCTTCGGTCACGATTTCACCGTTGTTTCCAGCGGCGGTGGTGCCGTCCGCGCCGCAACCGGCGATCAGGGCGCTCCCAATGAGCAGTGCTGCAATCGATTTGTGTTCCATCGTACGTCTCCTACAGGAATTCGGCCCGATACGTAGCATGCAAAAAACGCGACAGCCATCACCAAAGCGCATGCGGCGGCCTTTCAACCAACAAAACCCGCCAATTCATCCACCGTCATGGCGTCAACATCGACCCCATGGCGGCGGGCAGCGCCCCGCAGGACGGCCTCAGAGGCCGGTGGGCCGCACGCCACAACCGTGAACCGCTGTGGATCGAACCATCGCCGGCACGCGGCGTGCACTTCGTGGGCGGCGACCGCCTCCATTCGGGGCACAAATGCCGACCACTCGTCGTCTGGGAGCGCGTGAAGCCAACCGGCCGTGACCAACGACGCCACCCCGGTCAGGCCGCTCGCGCGTTGCGGAAACGATCCCATCACCACCCGCTTGGCATGCTGGAGTTCGTCGTCGTTCAGCGGGCAATCGACGACTTGCTGCAGGCACGCCATCATGGCGGCGAGGCCGTCGCCCGCCGAGCGGGGTTCCACGGCCATCGACGCGGTCACGTCGCCGGCATGGACCCCACAGTCGAGGCTCGATTGCACGGCGTAGGTCAGGGCGAGATCCCCACGGAGGCTGCGGAACAGGCGTGAACTTGGCCCACCGCCAACCGCTTGGTTGGCGATCCGCAGCGCCGCGTGATCGGGGTGGCTTCGCCGCACGGCGCCCCCCCCCATCCCAATCGTGGTTTGTTCCGCAGTGGGGTGCTCGACCCACAACATTCGGCGCAGTGCGGGAGCGAGTGGCGGCGGCGCATTGCCATCAACCCGTTTCGCACCAATCAAGTCGGCGAATCGCACCGAGAGGCGACGGACCGTGTCCTGCGGATCGATGTCTCCCACCACCAAGAGCATGCCGCGGCTTGGGTGGGCAATCGCCGCGTGCATCGCCACAAGG
>JAYZVA010000106.1:0-11720 GCA_036156175.1 Myxococcota bacterium | reverse complement strand
AGGCGTCGGCGACCCGGTACGTCATACACCCAAACCTCTGCGCGCATCTGTCCTTCGCTTCGTGCCGTGACGCCCATCTTGGCCAAGGCGACCGAACCCGTGACCTCCCAGTCCTCATACTTGAACTGCCCGGGCATGATCCCGGTGCCGGCAGGCTCGATGTGGGCGTCGGGGCCAATGACTTCGAACCATCCCGATAGCTCGAGGTCACGCTGGACCACACCGTAGAAGTCCGCAGCCTTTGGATGGCTTCCGGTTGGGACTGGAATGGCGATGGGAACCTTGTTTCGACCCGGTGCGCCGACGTAGATGTGGATGGCGCCTTCTGCGTGGGCGGTCAGGGGGGAGATCAGGGCCAAACAAGCGGCGAGTGTAAATAGCCAGATGCGCATCGGGTTCCGTCACCTCAAATCGGCGGCACTGAGCGTGATGGCCACGCCCTTTGCTGCGGACGCTGCATAACGCGGTGGGGGTGGCGGAAGGCTGCCCGTGCGCGCAATGGCCGAGATTGCCGACCGGTCAAAGGAGGGGTCGGATGAACTCCTCACCACGGTGGGCGTTCCCATGTTGCCATTGGCATCGACCTCGACGGACACCATGACGCTGTAGTCCGGGTTCGCCGCCAAGATGGCGGGCAGTGGATTCCAGTTGGGAAGGATGCGCCGCCGGCATGAGGCAACGTACCGCGCGAGCTCGGGGTCCATCCTCCCGGCCCCGGGCGGCCCAACGACGGCCTCATCCGGGTCCACACCGTCTTTGTCCGTCTGAACTCGGTCGGTTCGGCCCAGTGCCGCACTGGCGTCTTTGAGCAACGCTTCGCGCTTCAGTTTATTGAGCAATTCGGCCCGGTCGGTGCTGCGATCGGGGGTGCCTTTCTTCTTTTTCGCGGTTTTTTTCCGAAGCGCCATGTCGCTTGCCGTCTTTGGCGGCGGCGGCGCCTTCGCAGAGACGGCGTCGCCCTTCGGTGGATCCGGCGTTCGGGTCGCCCGGTCGGGCATGCGCTTGTTTGCTTTTGGAAGGGCAACCGCCTGCACGGCCATGACGTCTTTTGGGTCAAACATCGGCGAGTGCGTGCTGCACGATTGACCCAACCAAATCAGCATCAGCCCCAAGGCGTGAACGCCAACGCTTGCGCCGATCTCCCACGTGGGCCTGAAGGGCCGTCCACGGAGGCGAGGGGATTGCCCCACAGCTACTGGCTCCCTTCCGGCTGCGTGACCAGTCCCATGCGAGGAACGCCCACCTCGGTGCACAAAGCGACCAACTGAGCGACCTTCTTGTAGGGGACGTCGCCGTCGGCCTTCAGGAATATCTCTTGCTGGGGGTTCGCCTTGATGATGGCCTTCAGCTTGGGCTTCAGTTCATCCATCTTGAACGCGTGTTTGTTGATGAAGTATTCGCCGGACTCGGTGATGCTCAGCACCATCTGCTTCTCCGACGACGGCAGCGGCGGCGCGTCCGCACGGGGCAACTCAACGCTCATGCCCGTCGTCATCAACGGTGCGGTAACCATGAAGATGATCAGCAACACCAACATCACGTCCACGAACGGCGTGACATTGATTTCGGACATCATACCGCGTCCACCGCCTTCCTCTGGACTGGACATGCCCATGACTCAGGCGCTCCGGAAGTGGCGTTTGACGATGTTCAAGAAATCGCTCGAAAAGTTGCCCATTTCGTCTTCCAGCACGCGGATCCGGCTGTTGAAGTAGTTGTAGGCCATGACTGCGGGTATGGCGGCGGCCAGCCCAATCGCGGTTGCGATCAGTGCGTGGGCGATGTCCGGGCCAACGACCGCAAGGCTTGCCTGCCCTGTTGCACCGATTTTTTGAAACGCGAGCAAGATGCCCCAGACCGTGCCGAACAAGCCGATGAACGGCGCCGTGGAGCCCGTCGTGGCCAGAAAGGTGGTCATGTTCTCGAGGTTGGTCCGCTCCATGCGCGCGGCTTTGCGCAGGGCACGGCTCAGGTTCTCTTCGCCGTCCATCAGGCTGGCATTTTGGTCTCCCTGCTTGGCCTTGGTCAGCTTCGATAGCTCGACGTACCCGGCCTTGAACACGGCCGCGACGGGGCTGTGCTCCATCGTATTGGCCCGGTCATACACTTGGTCGAGGCGTTGGCTTTTCCAGAACACATCCAGGAATGATTCAGTCGCGACCGCTGCTTTGCGAAGCATCGAGTATTTGTTGAAAATGATGACCCAGCAGGCAATGGACATCCCGATCAAGACCAGGAGGACCAACTGCACGACGGCGTCCGCCGATGTCATCAACTCAACGATTCCGGGCGATTCGATGGCCTCCGGTGTTTGGGACACAGCGGCCAGGTATATGGGCATGGACATGGGGGTCGTCATGGATTCTCCAGGGATTCGTCTTCGGCATCCGCGAGTGGGAACTCGCGAGGTGGGAAAATGCAGGGGAACTGCATGCCTCAGGACTGCAACTTTCCTCCCGTAACGCGGCGGCCGGACCAAGCGCTCATGCCGCCCGCGACGTTGTAAATTTCAGAACCTCCGATGCTCGTCAGGAACTCTGCGGCAGCTGCGGAGCGCCCACCGGCTTGGCACACGCAGATGAGGCGCGTGGTTTGTTTGAGCTCGCCGTAGCGTTGCGGCAGTTCGTCAATCGGAATGTGGACGGCGTCGGGGCTGTGGTCGGCTTCGTATTCGGACCAAGTCCGGACATCGATCAGGATGTAGCCGCCGTCTTTTTGGTCGATCATGGCCTCCGCCGCCAGCGAGTCGATGGTCTTCACCGGGCTCGTGCCCGGCTTCGGTGGTGCGGCCGCGGCGGTTTCGGAGGCGGGCTGGAGCTCTGCCGCATCGCGGCCCTCGGCTCTCGCTACGGCTTCGAGGACGGCACTCGGTGGCGCATGACCCCGTTCGCTGAAGAGCACCGTCCCACCCTTGCCGACCACGACCGCGGTGGTCTTGCAGACCGGGGCCACCCGACTCGAACACCGCATTGCGCGGGATTCGATGGCCAGCGGATCGTAAAGCAACCGAAAGTCGATGCCGAGGGCGGCGCGGTGGGCGCGCAGTTCATCGGTGCGCGCTGTATTCACCCCGTACACAACAGTATCCAGTGATTGGAACTGCTCGGTGTAGCGGTTGAAGTCCTTCAGCCAGTCGTTGTTTTCATCGTCTTGAATGGAGCTGCCGAAGAGAAAGACCACGTTCACTTGGTCGCGGAAATCGTCCAGCTTGACCCACGTGCCCTCATCGGCGGTGAGCGACAGCACATGGCAGGGGGTTCCCACCACCGGAGGGGACCACGAAAGGACGTTCTTGCTGCGCGTGAGAAAACCCATGGTAGCGCCATAACCCGTCAGTCGGCGATCACGACTGCGTCATCCATTGGCCGCGGGCTCTGTCGCAGATGAGGCACTCGCAGTACGGCTTTCATGACCGCAGCTTGGCTCGCGGCAACGCGACGTGCATTGAGCACGCCCAAGGCGGCGCCGAGTCCGGGAACCAGTCGTGTGGCCCGCTTGGTTGTCGATGAAAACGCGGCGGTGGTCAGCGTCGACACCATGAATGCTGGACCATTGACGGCCGCGCGCGGTCGCCGTTGGAGGAGGGTGGGCAAGTCCGACAACCGCAAGTCGGACTCCATCTGACGGGGCAATGCAATCCCCCAGGCCTCTGCGAGCGCTTTGCGAATGTGGGCTTGTCCGCGGTCGGAGAGGGGATCGTGTCCGTAGATGATCGCGAGCCGTTGGGCGAGGCGAGCCGACTGGATGACCCGGGCTGCGGTCTCTGGGGGAACCCCAAGCCATCCGACGAGACCACCGGCACCACCCACCAAGCCCGCGGTGCGGACCGAAACCCGTGTTGCGTGATCCGCGCTCCGGTCGAGTTCAGCGATTGTGACGTCTCCGCCGTCGGTGGCGTGGCGCAGTCCGAGGGCACTGAGGCTCGCCCGATAATCGGAGGCTTCGACGCTGATTGCGCGGTACAGGGCCGGTGGGACGTCTTCGTCCAGCCGCCCCACGATAATCCGGACCAGGTCGACCGCGTTCACGTCAACACGCCAGCCCGTGGAGGGTTTGGTGTTCATCCGTCACGTCGAAGCGACCGCGATCGTCTCGGATGATGCGCGCCATTGCGCATTGGGGGTCGTGGGTAAAAAACACGGATCCTTGTTCATCAACCAGCCGGTCGAGCAAGCGTACTTTTTCGTCGATCAACAGCTCGGGATACCGGTCGTATCCCATGGTGATTGCGCCCCTGACCCATGGCCTGCCGGGAATCAGGTCGGCCCCGAAGACGATGGGCCCTCGACCGGTCTCAATCTCGGTGAGCATCATGCCGGGCGTGTGGCCGTTCGATTCGTGAAATCGGAACCGTGGCCCCAGCGCAGCGTGCCGCTCGTCCTCGATGAATGAGAGCCTTCCAGACTGCTCCAGTGCACGATTGATCGCTGGAATGAAGCTCGCTTTATCCCTCCGGTGCGGGCTGCATGCCCGTTCCCATGCGGTCTTGCCCACCACAAACTCCGCATTTGGAAACAGCAGGACTGGGTCGCATTCTTTGGACCAGGTGCTCATCAATCCACCGGCGTGATCAAAGTGCAAGTGGCTCAGAACAACCACGTCCACATCCGCATCGGTCAGGTCCAATGCGCTGAGATTGTCGATCAGAACGTGATGGGGTTCGTTGATGCCAAACCGCGCCCGAAGCTTGGGTGGAAAGAATGCCCCAACGCCCGCCTCCAGCAGCACGGTGGAGCCGCCATCGCGAATCAACAACGTTCGGCAGGCCAGGTCGATGCGATTGTGTGCGTCGGGCGGTGCCCAGCGTTCCCACATCGCCTTCGGCGCGTTCCCAAACATGGCGCCGCCATCGAGCTTCTGGCTGTTCCCCATCACGCTGTAGAGCCGACCGGACATGACGATGGCCTAACCGCAGCCGCCAGCGATTGCCGCCGTGGGCGCACGCGCACTCACGAACGCCCAGCTCGCTCCGGTGCGTTCCAAGATCAGTGATCCGCCTCCCAACTCCGCCGTGGCACGGTTGGGTTCAAGTGCCCAACCACCATCGGCCAGTGCACACGCTTGGTCGGATGTGAGGCCCGCTGGCGGCTGGGTCTCCCATATGCTGCGAAGCCGAAGCGCGACGCTGAGGGGTTCATTTGCGCTTCCGTCGGGGGACGGCCCCGCCCAGAGGACGCCTCGCGGCATCCAGCCCTCTGCGCCCGCAGCTTCGCCCTGGCACCCCAGGCAGCGCACCAAGATCCGTCCCTGGCGCACTTGGGTGACCTCAACGCGCACCCCCAAACGGTCCAATACCGTCAAATTGCTTCCACCGGGTGCGACCACGGTCAGGGGGACGGCGGCCGTCCAAGCTGGGGCAGGAAGATCGATGGCCTGGTCTTCAATTAACGGTCCGGATGCAATGGGCTGTGCGCCCGCCAGGTCGGTCTGCGGCGCCAGTTCAGGTGCCGAGCATGCAACGATCAGGAAAACCGGGGTGATCAACTTCACCCCTGTACGTTAGCATCCCGCCATGTTGAAACAGGGTGCAAGAATCGCGGTTGTCGCTCCAGCGGGGCGTTTTGACAAAAAACGACTCACACGCGGAATGAACATTCTTCGCGAGTGGGAGTACCAGCTGGTGCCGGGGCCAAACCTCAATGCTGCGCATCGCTACTTTGCCGGAACGAGCGCGCAACGGATCGAGGACCTGACCTGGGCCATGACGGACCCGGAAATCGACGCCGTTTGGTTCGCCCGCGGGGGCTACGGAACGGTGCAGGTTCTGGACGATTTGCCGTGGGACGACATGGACGACCGACCGGTAATTGGATTTTCGGATGCGACCGCCATGTTTGCCGCAATGTCCGTGCGAGGGAAAGGGCATGCGATTCATGCGCCCGTCATCCACTCGCTGGCGGACCACGTTGACGAAATATCGCGACGGGCGCTCAAAATTTGGATGCGCTCGGGAACCATCAAGAACTTTCCCGGAAAGCGGTTGTGTGGCCACACGGAATCCGTCGAGGGTGAAGTGGTGGGGGGCAACCTGTGTGTGCTCACCAGCCTGGCCGGAACGCAATGGCAGTTGAACGCCAAGGACCGGATCCTGCTGCTCGAAGACGTGGGCGAGGCGCCGTACCGAATCGATCGCATGATCACCCAACTCATGGGTGCGGGCGCGTTCGATGGGGTCCGGGGGATTGCATTGGGAACGTTTTACGGGTGCGAGGCCCCCAACGATGCAGGCTGGTCGCTCGGCGACATCTTGCGCGAACGGTTGAGCCCATTGAATGTGCCCGTGGTTGCGGGCATGCCCGTCGGCCATGGCCCGAACAACCTGCCCTGGCGCGTTGGCGCTCACGCGCGGTTGCAAGCCAATGGTTTGATGTGGACGGACGCCTGATGTTCGCGGCGGTGGACCGACTCCTCAGCGAAGCGGTCACCGATGGCGTCATTCCGGGCTTCGCCCTCTGCATTCGAACGGGTGATTCGGTGCGGCACTCCGTCGCGGGCGGCTCGGCAGAGCTGCGTCCCGAGCCACGAGTTGCGACAACTGAGACGGCATGGGATGTGGCCTCGCTGACGAAAGTCCTGGCCACCACCCCAATCGCAATGACCTTGGTGGCCGATGGGGCGCTCGATTTAGACACCCCCGTCCGTTCGATCCTTCCGGCCTGCCCCAGGGGCGTCACGATTGGTCATTTGTTGAGTCACAGCAGCGGTGCTGCCGCCTGGGCACCGTTCATCGATGTGATCGGTGCCGGCGCGCCAGCAGGCGGTGCGACCCGTTCTGCAATACTCAAGCGCGCCTGCGAGTGGCCGCTGGAGGCGTCGCCCGGGACTCAATACCGCTATTCGGACATCGGATTTTTGATGCTCTGCGCGGCGCTCGAGCGAGTGGGCGGCGAGCGCATCGACGCCCTGTTTCAGAAGCGGGTGGTGGCGCCGAGTGGGGCAACGCTGACGTGGGGCCATCCCGAAGCCGCGGCGACCGAGGACTGCCCCATACGGAATCGCGTCGTCGCGGGCGAGGTCCACGACCTCAATGCGTGGTTGATGGGGGGTGTGTCCTCCCATGCCGGCCTGTTCGGGACCGCGGAAGCAGTGGCTGCCAATGCGGCCTGGCAGCTCCGGTCCATGCAGGGGGCATCGGACGTGGGCCTGAGTCCGGAAGTGGCCGCTCGCTTCATCGCCGAAAGGGGGGCGGGATCGCATCGCATGGGGTGGGATGGCGTCAGCCCCGGTGGAAGCGCGGGGCCGTTGTGGCCCGCGAATGGATTCGGGCATTTGGCGTTCACAGGATGCAGCATCTGGGTCGCTCCGGACTCGGACTGCGTGGCAGTCCTCTTGACGAACCGCGTGCATCCAACAATCGAAGGTGGTGCCGTGCCGGATGCGCCCATGCACCCGCGGTACAGGGCGTTCCGTGCGCTGCGGAAAGCGGTTCATTCCGCGATTGCAACGGCCTTGGGGTTGGCCGCCGAGACCCCCACTGGCTAAAAGACCGCCGGTCACGAAGAGGTGCGAGGTCCGATGACGAAGGAACGTCGATGGTTCGAGCAGTCGCCGCCGGAGCCCAAAGCGGGCCCACGGGCGACTGACGTCGACCGCGTGAAGGCGCTGTGGAACCAGTGCCCTGGGTGTCGGGAAGTTCTCACCATGGACGAACTCGTTGACAACATGCAGTGCTGTCCGCATTGCGGCCACCACCTCCGCATCGACACGCTCGAGCGCCTCATGTCGCTGGTGGATGCCGATAGCTTCACCAGACACGATGACCGGCTTCGGCCAACCGATCCGCTTGGGTTTGTCGATTCGAAGGCGTACTGCGACAGGATCGCTGCAAGCCAGGCCAAGACTGGGGAGCAGGACGCCTACATTTCTGGATCGGCAACCATCGATGGGATTTCGGTTCAAATCGGCACATTCAACTTCGGGTTTATGGGTGGGTCCATGGGGTCTGTGGTTGGTGAAGCCATCACGCGGCAATACGAGCGCGCGGCCGACCGCGGTGAACCCGCCATCGTGATCAGCGCTTCGGGCGGCGCTCGCATGCAAGAGGGGTTGTTGAGTTTGATGCAAATGGCAAAAACCTGCTCCGCCTTGGCGCGCCTGCGAGACGAAGCAAAGCAGCCATACATCTCCATCCTGACCCATCCGACGACTGGCGGTGTTGCGGCGAGCTTCGCCATGCTGGGCGATTTGATCTTGGCGGAGCCGAATGCCCTGATCGGCTTTGCCGGACCGCGCGTCATCGAGCAGACCATCGGGCAATCGCTGCCCGAGGGATTTCAAACGAGTGAGTACCTGCTCGAACATGGCATGGTGGACCGCATCGTGGATCGCCGCGAGATGCGAGACACGCTTGCACGTTGTTTGCACCTTCTTGTGGATGCGGTGTGAGGGAGCACCCGACACTGAGCCGGCTTGCGCGCTTCGGTCTGCGCATGGGGTTGGACCGGATGCGCCACTTCTTGGACTCGATGGGTGCACCGCATCGGGCCGTGCCGGTGATCCATGTTGCGGGCACGAATGGAAAAGGGAGCACCACACGACTGATTGCGTCGATGCTGCGCGAGTCCGGCTACCGAGTGGGCGAGTACACCAGTCCGCACCTGCAGCACATCAACGAGCGGATCCATGTCGACGGCCGTGCGATCGATGACGAGACCTTGGATGCGCTGCTGCATGAGGTCGACGGGCATCGGATGGAGTGGGCCAAGGCGTTGGATGGCTTTGTGCCAATCGACCGGGTGCTGACGTATTTCGAACTGGTCACCGCTGCGGCATTCGTGCATTTTGCGCGTGCTGAGATCGACATTGCGGTCGTTGAAGTGGGGCTTGGGGGGCGTCTGGACGCGACCAATGTGGTGGAGCCGATCGCCACTGCCATCACGTCCATTGGCCTCGACCACGTCGCGCAGCTCGGCGATGACCTCGCGGGCATCGCCGGTGAAAAGGCCGGAATCATCAAGGCAAACATTCCAGTGGTTACCGGTTCGCTCGACCCGGTCGCGCTTCGAGTGATCCGGTCCATCGCCCACGAGCGTGGCGCACCAATCATGGTCCACGAGGAGGCTTGGGCGGTCGAGCCAGGGCAGGGTGGGGTCTTCACTTGGTCGTATGGAGATCGGGTGGAGCACGGCCTGCGAGTGGGGTTGAACGGCGACCATCAGGTCTTGAACGCCGGTGTCGCGCTCACGGTCCTTGCGACCATCGCCGACCGGTTTCCGATCGCCGACTGGCAGCACACATTGGCGGGCCTTTCAAAGGCAGCTCACCCCGGGCGATTGGAGTGGCTGACCCCCGACGTGCTGGTGGATTGCGCGCACAACGTCCAGGGTGCGGCCGCGCTTGCGACGTACCTAAGGGGCCTTCCGCGGGACCGGCGCAGGACCTTGCTGCTTGGCGCGAGCAACGACAAGGATGTGCGCTCCATGTTGGGGCCGCTCTCCGCGCAGGTGGATGCCGTGATGACAACGCATTGCAGTCACCCACGGGCCACCCCCGCCGGAGACCTCGCGCAGGCGTTGATCGATGTGCAGGTACCGGTCCTCCCCGCCGGGCCAATTGAGGAGGCGCTCGGTGTCGCCAGCGAAGAGGGCGGCCTGGTGATTGTGGCAGGCAGCGTCTTTTTGGCGGGTGCAGTGGGAGACTTGATCTCGGCGTCGTCGTGACGTTTGGTGGCCGTCAGCTCGCACCGCCGTTGGTGAGACCGTGTTTGTGCGTGTGGCCCGTCGCCCAGGTGGATAAGAGGGGCCCATGATGGAACGTCCGATTGGCAACGGTGCCACCCTTGACAAGCTTCAGTCGCTGGCGGTCGAGGGACGGCTTCATCCATGCCTGCTGTTTGAGGGTCCCGTTGGCGTTGGAAAAGCATCGGCGGCCACTTGGCTGGCATGCGCCGCAAACTGCGAGACAGAAGCGGCACCGTGCGGAAGATGCTGGTCGTGCCGTCAGATCCCCATCGGGCAGCACCCCGATGTGGTGCTGGTTGGCGTCGATCCCAAAAAGACAACGCGGATCATCAGCGTGGCGCAAGCGCGCGCCCTGCAGAAACAACTGACGGTGAAGCCGTTTCACGCGTCTCATCGATTTGTGATCATCGATCCGGCGGATGCCATGACCGCGGAAGCGGCCAATGCGCTGTTGAAGACCTTCGAAGATCCTCCAACTCAAACGCATTTCATCCTCGTGACGGGCGCGCCGGCGTCGTTGTTGCTGACGGTTCGGTCGCGCTCGCAACGGGTTCGCTTTGCACCGGTGGATGAGCGGTTGTTGGTGGACTGGTTGAGCGCAAAGGGCGTGTCGAATCCGGAAACTGTGGCACGAGCAGCCGAGGGGTGTCCGGGTCGGGCGCTTCATTTCGACACCACGGGGATCGCTGCGTGGCGGTCGACCCGCGATGCATTGCTGAGTGCAATCGACGATCCAGTCGCCGAGCGATTGAAATATGCGGAAACCCTCACCCGGGGGGACCGGAGCAAGTGGGCGCCCAAGGTCGATGAATCCCTGCATGCGTTGAGTGCACTGTTGAGGGATGCGCTCTCGGTCTTGGATGGCGGGGCAGTGCGGTACAACGACGACCGGTTTGATGCCGTTCAGCGGTGGGCGCACGCGCTCGGGCGGTCTGGCTTGGCGCGGTCGGTGATGGCGGTCGATGACGCGCACGAGCGCTTGGATCGGTTTGTCAATGGTCGATTGGTGATGGATGCACTGATTGCTGCGGTCCATGAGCAACTGAACCAAGGGGGCCGCGATGGCGTTGTTTGATTCCCATTGCCATCTCGATGAAAACGCTTTCGGCGGACGCGAGGGTGTCGATGCTGCGGTTGAACGGGCGAGGAGCGCTGGCGTGGCGCGCATGATCGCCATCGGGTCCGGGTACGGCTTCGAGTCGGCGGAGCGGGCACTCGCCGTCGCGGAGCGACATGCCGATGTGTGGGCCACGGTGGGCATCCACCCCCATGACGCCTCGGTGTGGACCCGAGAGGGGCAGGAAACCCTCGATAAGCTCGCTGCGCATCCGCGGGTGGTCGCGTTTGGAGAGATGGGGCTCGACTTTCATTACGACAACTCGCCGCGCGATCCGCAGCGCCGCGTGTTCCGAACTCAGATTCAGTGGGCCAAACGCCGAAACAAGCCCATCATCATTCACGATCGCGATAGCGAGGGCGAGACCATGGCCATTCTGGATGAGGAAGACGCCTGGACTGGCCGGGGTGTGGTGTACCACTGCTTCACCGGTACCGTGGAGACGATGCATCGGATCGTTGAACGGGGCGGGTTCATCTCGATCCCCGGAATCGTGACCTTCAAGAATGCCGCGACCATGCGCGACGTGGTTCGAGAGGTGCCCGGAGATCGATTCTTCATCGAGACCGACAGCCCGTTCCTTTCCCCCGCACCGTTCCGGGGCAAACGCAACGAACCAGCCCGGGTGGGGCTGGTTGCGGCGAAAGTTGCGGAACTGCGAGGCGTCGAGCCGACTGTTGTGGCGGACGCCGCATGGGCGAACGCGAGCCGATTCTTCGGCTTGGCGCCCTGACTACTTGGCGTCGCTGGGCTTCGCTTCGTTCGGAGCGTTCTTGTCCGCCGCTTCGGTGTGGACGGGGAAGCTTGGGGTGGTGCCCCGGCGACGCGCCCGCTTGGTGTCTTTGCCGCCCTTCTTGCGACGGAGTTCACGCTTGAATTTCGTTTCTTGTGTGCGACTGGCCATGGTGGCTCCTATCCTCGTT
>JAYZVA010000105.1:0-34785 GCA_036156175.1 Myxococcota bacterium | reverse complement strand
ATCGCCGGATTTTACGAAGAGGGCTTTCGCCGATTCCAACAATGGGCCCGCCAACACCCGAACCGAGTGACGATTCACGAATGGTTGCCTCACGCCGAAGTGGAGGCGGTGTTGCGCACCGCGGACATCGGCTTGTCGATGGATCGCCCCGGACCAGAGCCGGAGTTGGGCAGCCGCACGCGACTGTTGTTGTTTGCGTCGGTCGGACTCATCCCCGCATCCACCGTGGTTTGCGAATTGACGCGTGAGTGGCGCGCCGCGGGTGCCCTGGTTGGGCTCGATGCCGACCCGGTGGTGGCAGGCGCGCAACTCGCTTCAATCAACACCGCCGATGCAACGCCAGTGCAGAAGGCCCGCGCACTCATGAGCCCGTCGGTCGAGAACCCCGCGCTCGCGGAGTGGTGCGCGAACCCCCGTCGTGTGGCGCCAGGGGTGACGGCAGAAGGCGTGCTGACGGCGGAGCTGGAGTCACTCAAGGAAGAAATCACCGCCATCCGTTCCAGCCCAACGTGGACCACGCTCAACGCGCTTCACTCGCTGGGCCTCCGGCGGCTCAGGGGTCGCCACGAGTAGTCTGCAGCGCCCGTCCGGTCAGGGTCCACCCTCGCGCGGATGCGCCGTTCCCACCGGCCACCCGCCTTTGCGGGGATCGGACGCACCGAGGACCTCTCCATCCCGCACATGGATCGCCTGCACGCTGGAGAAAAAGTCGAGCACCTGTACGGCATGTCCCCGCTTCTCGAGCGCGGCAATGGTATCGGGGCTGGTGTGGGTGTCCACAAACAACCGGTTCGGCATCCACTGGTGATGGACGCGCGGCACGCTGACTGCCTCCGCCGGATCCATGCCGAAGTCGATGATGTTGGCGATGACCTGCACGGTTGAGCTGATGATGAACGGCCCCCCCGACGCACCGATGACGATGCGCTCGCGGCCTCCGGGCGCGATCAAGACCGTCGGGCTCATGCTCGACAACGGGCGGGACCCCGCGGCGACGGCATTCGCCTCGCTGCCCACCAAGCCGTACGCGTTCGGCTCACCGGGTCGCGCCACAAAGTCATCCATCTCGTTGTTTAGGAGAATCCCACTCTGGGGCGCCACGACCCGACTGGCGAACGAGGTGTTGATGGTGCTGGTGAGCGCGACGGCCATGCCATCGGCATCGATCACCGAGATGTGCTGGGTGCCAGCGTCCTGGCCAACGTCCATCGGAAGCCCGTAGTGAGCGGGTTCCCGGGTGCGTTCGGGATCGAAATCGACCTGCACCTCGCGAATGCGCTGGGGTGAGAGCAGCCGGTCAACTGGGACGTGAACCCGATCCGGATCCCCCATGAAGTTCGCGCGGTCTGCATACGCATGCTTCATCGCTTCGGTGAGTCTGTGAATGTAGGCTGCACTGTTGCTTCCCAAGGCGGGCAGGTCCGACGACTCCAGCGCACCCAGCACGGCCATGAGCACGATGCCTCCCGACGACGGCGGCGGCATGGTCACCACTGTCCAACCCCGGTAGCGCCCCACCACCGCGTCCCGGGTTTTTGGCGTGTAGGCAGCCAGGTCATCGGTGGTCAGGATCCCGCCGGTTGCCTGGACGGCACCCGCGATGTCTGCCGCCACCTCGCCCGTCACGAGCCCGCGGCCCTCGGTCGCCGCGAAGCGCTCCAACGTCGCGGCCAACTTGCGGCGCCGAACGCGCTGGCCTTGTTGCGGCACTTCGGCTTCGTCGAACAACCCGCGCGCCAACCTGGGCCCTGCCACACCCGTTTTCGCGAGGGCATTGGCCAAGTGAGCCTCCATTTCGAAGCCATCCCGTGCCAGAGCAATCGAGGGACCCGTGACCTGCGAGAGGGGCAAGACACCCCACCTGCGATGCAGCTCGGCCAACCCGAGCGGTTCACCCGGGACGGCCACTGCCAACCCGCCGAGCCGGCTGGCGTCGGGGTCCGCTGCATTCGCGTACATGTCTGCCGTGGCCGCCGCCGGAGCCACTTCCCGAAAGTCCAGTACGTGCGGCGACCCGCTGGGCTCGACGACCACCGCGAAACCGCCACCGCCGAGGCCGCTCCCCGCGGGTTGCACAACGCCGGCCGCCAAGGCGGCTGCGACGGCTGCGTCCACGGCATTTCCACCCTGGGCCAAAACGGCGGCACCCGCTGCGCTCGCGAGGCGATGATCCGCCGCAACCATTCCCCCCGTGGCTCGTTCCGGTGGCGGCGCCGCACCCAGCAACACCGCGGCCAGTAACGGCAACAGACTGCGCATCAAAGCAGGGCCCACACAACCGCCCAGGCCACCGCCAACCCAAGTTGAAGCGCCCAAATTCCCAAGCCAGCCCGCACCGATCCGGCGGCGATCAGGGGGCCGAGGCCGCCGGCCGCGATTCCGGCTGTCAGCCCGGGCACCATGACCATGGGGTCGAGGCCCAATGACCGATCGATTGCCCCGGACCAAAACACGGCCATCGCCATCGAGTCTGTGCATGCCGTCAGGATGCCAGACGCCAACACCAACACTGGGGGCCCAAGCCAGTCGGCCAGCTCCGCACCCCACTCAATGCCGTAGGCCGCCTGTTCCGCCGCGCCACCCACGATGGCGAGCATCCCGAGGACCATCGCACAGAGCTGCCACCCCATGCTGGTCAAGTCGACGGGTCCACGGCCATCCTGCGACAACATTCCCAGACCCAAAACGCCGCCAAGCAGAGCCCAAGGTGTGACGGCGGGAATCAGCGCCGCCACCGCCACCGCCCCGATCACCCCAGCGCGCACCGGATTGCCCGGCGCGGTGGAGACCACGTCCTCGGCCTTGGGGCGCGCAATCCACGCCATCGCGATGCCCAACGGAGCCAGACCCACGAGGACGGTTGGATGGTCAGCAGCCACCAGCAACAAAGCCGGATCGCCCACCCGACCAATCATTCCGCCGCCGGCCGCAGCCAACGCCAATCGCGCAGCCCCTTTGGGCGAACTTGCACCCGCACTCAAGATGGCGGCAGCGGCGATTTCACCGAGGCCCGCCCCCATCGCCATCGCAACCAGCCATGGTGGGCCCGCGATCCGCAAGGGGCCAGCGGTCCGGGCGACCGCCCCAAATGCCGTCCAGAGCAGTGCCGTCAGCAACGTGCCGTGCATGCCCAGGCCTTGGGGAACGGCCCACACATCGCTCGGCACAATGATCCCGACGCCCAAGGCGGCCCCGAGCGCCCCAATGAGCAAGACGGTCGCCGCCGGCAGCCGCCAGCGCCACGGCCCAATCAGGCCGAGCGCCAACAAAGGCAGCGTGGATACAAGGATTCCGGAAACGATCGGTGTCATCGGGCGACCCTATCCGAACGCGCGACGACCGGGTTGCGCAACTCTCCCACTCCCTCCACGTCCACCACAACCGTCTGGCCCGGCACGATGGGCCCCACCCCCATGGGTGTGCCGGTGGCCACCAGGTCACCGGGCTCCAAGGTCATGATGTGGGAGACAAAGCTCAGGATGGTGGGCACATCAAAAATCATGTCGGATGTCCGACCATCCTGGCGCAGTTTGCCATCGACGAAGCAACGAATGCGCAGATCCGATGGGTCCAGCGAGGTCACAACCCGGGGGCCCACAGGGCAGAATGTGTCGAATCCCTTGGCCCGACTGAACACCCCGTCCAGCCGTTGGAAATCCCGAGCAGTCACGTCGTTTACCGCCGTGTAGCCGCCGACAAATCCCAGCGCATCGGCAGCCGAGACGCGAGTCATTCGACGGCCAATTACGATCCCCAACTCGGCTTCGTGATCCACCCGGTCGGTCCCTGGCGGGATCTGGATCGCATCGCCATCGCCGATAACGGCGCTTGGCGGCTTCAGAAACACCTTCGGCACCGTGGGCACAGGCCGGCCCATCTCTTCGATGTGGCGGCGGTAGTTGCTGCCGATGCCGACGATCTTGCTGGGGTTCATCGCGCGGGACTCCAAAGGTGCGCCGGTTGCAGGGGCCAGTCTGTGGACCGACTGCGTGTAACCGAACTTGCGGCGCTCATCCCCTCACCGCGGCGACCGCTGCCTCCAGAGCCGAGGCATCCCGGCACACGGCACCGACCTGCCCCACTGTCAGGGAAGCCACCCGCGAAGCGAGCTCACCGCTCTTTGCCGGACCCCAACCTTGGGTGAGCCCGTAGAGGTACCCGGCCGCATACGCGTCTCCGGCTCCCGTGGTGTCCACTGCCTCCGTCCGATGCACGCCAATGGTGTGGA
This sequence comes from Myxococcota bacterium, assembly GCA_036156175.1. GTDB lineage: Bacteria > Myxococcota_A > UBA796 > UBA796 > UBA796 > UBA796. The sequence goes on along the minus strand of JAYZVA010000105.1, from coordinate 30,557 downwards.
GGACACCGCCGTGATGAACATACGAACCACGGGCGCCGTCCTTGACCACCACATGGTCCACGTCTTCGCCAAGCATCGACGCGGCGGTCTTCGGGTCGCAGCCCAGCAGGGCGTGCGCCTCGTCGGCATTCAGAAACGCAATGGTCGCAAACTCGGTCAAGATGTGCTTCAGTTCATCGCGCTTCGCGTTGACGACAAACGGATCCGCCAAGTCAATGCTGACGTGAATCTCGGCCTGGTTGGCGATGGCGATCGCCTCCATGCACCGACTGGCCATTGGTTCTCCCAGCAGCAGGTACGCGGTCACGTGCAGAACCTTCGACTCCCGGATGTGCGCGTCGAACCCTTCAAGGTCCGCCATGGTCACCGACGCGCCAAGGTCCGTCAGCATGGTTCGATCCGCATCGGCCGTGATCAAGGACAAGCACTTCCCAGTGGCCATCGACTCACTGACCTGAACGGCATCCCCGTTGCACGCCGCTTTGAGCGACTCAAGGTACGCGCGGCCCAACTCATCGGACCCCACGCGTCCGGCGTAGCTCACATTCGCGCCCAGCAGGCCCATCCCAACGATGGTGTTGGCGCAGCTGCCGCCCGACGCCGTTGATACCCCATGCTCCTTGACCGCGTCGTGAACAACCATCCACTGCTCGTGATCGACGGGCGTCATTTGCCCCTTGGCCACTCCAATGCGATCGAGAATGGACGCGTCTGGGATTTGGACCAGGGCGTCCATGATGGCATTGCCCAAACCGACGGCAGCGAACTGAGACACAAACACCTCCCGGGTCTCGGTGCCCTGGTAGCCGAAACCCATCGGCTGTGCCACGGCTCGATGTCCGGTAAGGTACCCCCATGAAGGGGCAACACATCCGAATGGCCGCGGCGGCGTTTCTGAGCGCCATCGGCGTGTGGTGGTTTGTTCACGACATTGCGTGGTCGACCGTGGTGGCTGTGCTGAAGACCATCCGATTGGAATGGGTGGTCCTGGCTGCCTTCACCTTGCTGGGGGAGTTCTTGATCCGCGCGCTCCGCTGGGCGATCCTGCTGCGGCCACTCGGGGTGCGGGTCCGCATCACCGACTTGTGGTCCGCCACGGTCATCGGTGCCGCGGTGAACACGCTCATCCCCTTGCGCGCTGGAGAGATCGCCAAGCCCATGGTGGCATCCCGGAGAACGGGGCTGCGCCTCAGCACCTTGTTCGCAACCAACGTCATGGAGCGGGTGTTCGACCTGCTCGGCCTGGTCTCGATTTTGGTGTTGATGATCCTGTTGCTGCCCGGCACGAGCGGAGACGACATCCTCGTGGCCAACCTCTACCGGTACGGCAGCTGGATTGGCTTTGGCGCGTTCATTTCCATGATGGTGTTTTTTCTGCTGGCGACGCGCGGCGTCCAGGCACGGGGGGCGTTTGAACGGATCTTGGCCATTGCACCCGAGCCCGCACGGCGGCCGTTTCTGCACCTGTTCGACGGCTTTGTGATGGGCCTCGGTTCATCCAAGAGCCGGTCGAGTGTGGTGAAAGCCGCCGCGCTCAGCGTCGGCATGTGGCTCAACGGCGCCGTTGCGATCTGGTGCTTGTTTCAAGCGTTCCGGGTGGACTTGCCGTTTGCAGCCGCCTGTTTCACGGGTGTCGCGATCGCCCTGACCGTGGCGCTCCCGCAAGCCCCCGGCTTCATCGGGGTCTTCCACGTTGCCATCGAGAAGGCGATGATGCTCTGGGGCCTGCCCCCCCACGAGTCGAAGGGATTCGCGCTGGTTTTTTGGGCGGTGAGCTTCGTGCCGGTGACGTTCGTCGGGCTGATTGCGATGTGGCGAGAAGGGCTCAGCGTCCGCGACGTTCAGCAACACGCAGAAGAATGACGGTTGCGCTCAGTTGACCGGGTGGTGCCACAAGCCGATGCAGTTTCCTTCGGGGTCTTGGAACATTGCGAACGAACCAACCCCGTCCACGTCTGTGGGCGGAACGATGATGGTGGCGCCGCCGTCTTCCGCGCGGGCAATGGTCCCGGTCAGGTCATCGACGGCCACGTAGACGGCCAGGTATGGACGCTGGTTCTCATCCACCTGATGCACGCCGCCATCGATTCCAACTCCCGCCTCGGTCCGAATCGCCCCGATGGGCGCCGGTTCATCCACGTCCCAACCAAACACGCTTCGGTAAAACTCGCGCAGCGCACCGGCGTGTCTGCCACCGATCTGAAAATGGACAACTGGGTTGGGCATGCACAAGGCCTAATTGAGTGGACTCCCACTCGCCAAGGGTGGCGAGGAACGGTCCGTTCCGCCGCGATGCGGAACGTTTGACTGGTCAACCCGACACATCAAGCTCAGCTTTAGCCCCGTGGGATCCGATCGCTGCACCATGGCAAGCACTTCCATCACGGGCCGGCTGATTGTCACGGCCATCTTGTTGGTCGGTTTGGTGGACGTGAGCCATCGCCTTGCGGTCAAAGTGGCGGCGTACACGGCACCGGCGCCCGCCGCACAGGCTCGGGCGGTGATCCAGGGTCGCAGACTGGCCATCGATCGGCTCCAGCAGGCATCGGCGCTGATGGAGTCTGACCCAAACCATGCCCAGGAAATTCTGATGCGCGTGGTCAAGCATGCCCGCGAGCGGCGCATCCGAAACCGGGCCGCAGCTCGGCTGGGACTCTTGGCGTTGTCCGACTGGCCCGACGACCACCGCCGGGCCTTCTTGCAGTCCATCTTCGTGCCATCACTCGAGAGCGCACGGACGCACGGCGTCCCGCCCAGCGTCACCTTGGCCCAGGCGGCCCTTGAGAGCGGGTGGGGACGGTCTGCGTTGGCGCGGAAACACAACAACCTGTTTGGAATCAAGGGGGCAAAGGCACGCGATGATGTCGAGTTCCCGACACTCGAATTTGGCCCAAAAGGCGTTCACATTGTGCGTGCCTCGTTCCGCCGCTTTGACACGGCTGGCGCGGCGATCGCGCATCACGGTGCGTTGTTGGCCACCGACCCGCGCTACCGCGAAGCACGCCAACACCGCGGAGACTGGCGCGCGTACTTGACGGCGATCGCGCCGGTCTATGCATCAGACCCGAACTACGTGCGCAGCGCCTCCCAAATCATTCAAACCTACCGGCTCGACCGCTGGGATGCCCTGGTCGGAGCGTTCACGCCCAAAAGTTGACCGCGGCGGTCACGGGCCGGTGATGGTCACGGGACTGTTGATGGCATGAATGAAGTCCACCACCACATCGCCGTCGGCAAACCCGACCCGTCGGAGCTGATGGCGCACAATCGTCATCTCTGCCCAGTACCCCTGCTGTTCGTCGTCTTCAGACCACCGATTTGGCGCCCGCGGCAGTCGTTCGAGGTCGCCTGCCGGGATCACCATTTGCCCATCCGCGTCGCGGCCATGCGCCAACAGCCGACCCACCGGGGTGGGCCCATTCGGATTGGCAATGTCCATGTCGTAGATCACGATGTCAACGCCGAAGACAGTTGGGCCTCCGGTCGCAGCGGCCGGTGTCCACTCCACGACCAGGTCTTCGCTCGAGTCGATCACGGCATCGCCCAGCGTGAGGTCCGGCCAGGTGGTCCACAGGTCGACGGGGTCTGGCCCGTCAATCCTGCCGAGCCGACGGGCCTCACCCTGAGCGCTGGTCAGGGTCACCGTGTATTCGGCCGACGGGATGTCGCCCGCGGCGAACCCATCCTGCGCCAAGAACCATCCGCTGACGGGGTCATACGACAATCGGGGCCCGGTGAGGCCGCCGATCAGGCGTCCGTCCGCAGCACGCACCGTGGCGGAAGCCGTCAGCGCCCAGTCTTCGTACAGTTCATCGCCGTAGTCTTCCACAAACCCAAATCCGAGCGATGCCGAGGTCGCACCCGTGGGGTCGCCATCGACCACCAGCTCATTGCCATCCCCCGAGAGCACGGTGAGTTCGTCGACCCAGCATTGCTCATCGTCGTACAAGGTCGCGAATGGACCGGTCCACTCAACGATTCCGTCTGCCCAGTAGTAGGTGGCCTCCAACAACTCTCGCCGCTCCTCGATGAAGGCGAGGTCGCGGCCGAAGTCGCGCTCGGCTTCGATGGCGATCGCCTCGCGTTCGCCATGGGCGTTGAACACCAACGGCGGTTGGGGGTGCGCCGGATCCGTGGCACTCCAGATGCGGGTATCGCCCACTGGCGGGAACTCACTGAGACGCGCGATGTTGGCAATGTCTGCGGCGAAGCCCGGTTGCGGGCCAGCGCCCATCCAGCCCTCTGCGGCAGCATAGCCCATGTCCGGACCGCACCACCCAAAGGGGTATTGCTCGCCGTCTGCGTAGGTTCCCCATGCCTCAATCGGGCAGTCGTAGCGCAGGATGCTGACGCTGGCGGCCTCGTCTTGCCAAAACGATTCCAACTCCGAATCCACCGTGAGCGCGTTCTCCCGGGTGGCGACACCGCTCCCGGTCACGACCCCAACTGCCACAGCCTCGGGACCGGCCGGCAGCGGAGGCACACGAATCAGGACGGCATGTTCATCCACACTCACAATCTCGGCGTTGCGGCCGCCGACGGTGACCGTGGTGGTGTTGGACAACCGGTTGCCCTCGATGGTCACCAAGGTGCCGCCCACGCGGGTTTCGATCGCCGAAGGCTCGACCTGCTTGATGATTGGGTAGGCCGATTTGTCGGGCCAATATTCCGGGTACGGGTTGGCCCCGCACGCCAACAACCAGAGGATCATGGAACCTCCAATCGCGTCACGATGATGTCGGCCGATCGGATTCGAACAGGGTCGATGCCCACCTTTCGCCCATTCCAGGTCCGCACATCAGGCACAAACACGGTTGACTCGTTGATGCGGGCAAACGACGCGATGGCTCCGCGCAGGTTCGACCAATCAATCTGAGTCCAAGCGCCCGCCAAGTCGGCGGGCTCAACGGTGAACGACCCGTCGTCCTTCGCGGTGCAGGCGACCTCTGCCAGAACATTCCAAGTGGCACCGTCCACACCGACGCATGCGCCATCCTCGCAAGCGAATCCAGGCTCGCAATCGGCCACGCAGCCACAGGCTTCTTCTGGCCCCTCGCCCAACAGATGACTCACAATGGTGACCGCGCCCATGGCCGCCGATGGGGTCCATGCGATCTCCATGGGTTCCGTGAACGGACCCCGATACCGCACATCGTCATCTTCCCCTGTCCATTCGCCGTCTCGGTTGTAGCCATGGCGAGGCGGGCGCACCGAAGCGTTGTTGATGGCCAGTCCCTCGAGCTCCATCGGCAGCGTCATCAACCCATTGGTCAACGGGTACGGCACCGTCCCGAACGTCGCTTCCGCCGGTGCGACGGTGCCCGGAAAGGTCACGGACCAACTGCCACCGGGCGCCCACGTGTCCGGAAGCAGTGGGTGGTCCTGCACATCCGGCCACAGCTGACCGCCGTACCCCACATACCAACTCTCCCCAGCGGGCCGCGGATGGACGGGAGGGTCGCGCTCCAGCACAAGCGATTGCTGCCCTTGGGGCGCGAGGCGGACGGCATCGCCCACATCCACCATCTCGATCGGGCCGGCATTGACGTCCGGCGGCGGTCGCACCACGCATGAGTCCAGTTCAATCGGCCCCGGACTGAGGAACGCAGAGACTCGGTCGTAGGCCGTGGATGCCGGGTATCCGAACGCCGCTGACGCTGCGACAAACGACGAACCATCGGCTCGCGGGCTATCGCCATAAAGACCGGTCAAGCCGAGGCCAAGGTTGGAGCCCCAAAGCCGATACCGTGCGGCCTCAATCCGCCCACCCATGGGGCTCGGGGCCGCCTCGATGGCGCCCAGGTCCGTCCCACCGCCGTGCAGGGAGACCGCATAATCGTCGGTGGAACGGATGCAGGACACAGCAAAGAGGACAAGCCACATCATGGTCACCACCCCGTCCCAATGCCCAAGTATACCCGCAGCGTGGCCGGCTCCACCTCGCCCGACAGCTCCGTCGCGGCGTCCCGAGCCACGCTGGACTGCACCAGGTCGGCATTCACGTCGCCGTAGCCGGCGGTCCGCTGAAACCCGTAGGCGATGCGCAGAAACGAGTCCCAGTCAAAGTCGTTCCAGATGAAGCTGCGCACGCGCAACTCCGCGCCAATGTCGCTCAACGCATAGTGGGGCTCGCCAACCGGACTGTTCTTCGATGCGTAGTCCTTGAACGGGATCTCACGGCGCACCCGTCCCGTTCCAGCATCGGGCACCACGCTGTAGCCCTCGATGTGGCTGTCGCCCTCGACGCGGTAGGACCAGAGGTTCCCGACCGAACCAAACAGCTGCAGATACATGGAATCGGTGTAGACCGGACCCGACTTCCAGTTCATGTTTCGGGTCAAGGGAAACCGGTAGGCTGCATTGGCGATGAGCATGGTCTCACCGGTCAGACTGTAGCCTTCGTACCCGGAGAACTGCACGTTGTTGCCGATGGTGCCGTTGCCCCAATGGTACGGATGCCGACCACCCGCCATGAACTCGTCCCAGCCCATGACGTTTCGGCTGATCCAGCCGCCTTCGATGTCGAGTTGGAGGGTCCCGCGGTCCCACAGCCCCCACCAGGTCACGGGCAGATACTCCGTGTACGAGCCCGTGATTTGATGGAACCCGTATCGGTCCATGACCTGACCATCGTCGTAGATGGCTCCCGCCAACTCCGGATCCACGACCGCCGTCCACCGGCGGTTGTAGTCCGCATAAACGCGCCGGCCGCCTCGGGGATTGATCCACTGGTCGTCCGTGGCGTCTCCCCAGGGAGTCCAATCAATGTACGCTCCAACGCCCGCGTGAACCGTGAACGGCACAAACCTCGTACCGTCGCCGTTGTCCCGGAACGCGTAGCGGGACGCGTCGACCCCCGCACCCATCCACAAGACGTCCGACGCAACGTAGCTCGCGTAGGCCCAAAGGTCGTCGCTCACCTGCTCAAACTTCAAATCGACCACGGACATCTCGCTGGTCGACGCGAGGCCATCGGCGTCTTCCCCGTAGCCATAGTGGCCCTTGTAGCTGTACCGCATGTACCCGAGGTTCAGCGACGGCCAAAACTGTTGGTTCCAGTACGTCAACGAGACGAGGTTGTCTTTGCCGAAGGTCACCTCGCCTTCGAGGTAATGCTTCTCGACGTAGTCGCCCCAGAAGAACGACGCGCCCACTTCCACATTCTTGTCGGTGGTTCGCAGGACGGGCCAGCCGCTCACGGGCATGGTCGAGCGCCACGCGGAATACGGCTCGCTCTGCCCGCGAGCATCGACGGCCTCCGGTTGCTGCGCCAAAAATGCCGCCGAGTCGTCGCACGCCTCGACACGACAGATGCCCGGGTAGTCCACCGTGCGACTCAACAGCGAATCGGCCGCCACACCCATCACCCGAAACCCGTGACCGGTGAACGCGGTGTACAGCAGGTGCCCGCCCACCACCGGATCCGGACCGTACGATCCGCCCAGCAAATTGGTCTTTTTCTGGACCTCCCCCGAGGCCGGGTCGAGGGTGTAGACGTTGTACACGCCATCGGCATCGCTGGAGAACCATGCAAGGCCGTCGGGACCCACCACTGGGTCGGTCTCCGTATGGGGAGTGTCCGTCAGGCGGTGAAATGTCCGCGTCTCCAGGTGAAAGAACCACAGGTCTTGCTGATGCGAATGAAACAGCGAGAGCAACAAACCGCTGCCGTCGTCCACGTAGCTGAGGCCCTGGATCTGGGTCCCATCGGCAAACGCTGTGAGCTGGGTGGGCCGCGACCCGTCCACACCGACCGACCACAAGTTGTGGGTCCCATCCCCATACCGAACGAACGCAATCTCGTCGCCTGACGGGGACCATGCGGCTTCAACCGCGCGAAGCGTATTGGGCACGGCACGCCAATCCACCGTCAGCCGAGAGCCCGACGAGTCCAGGGTTCCCACCACCAACTGCGACCAGTTGTAGCCGTCTGCGTTGAACGTGAGCCCATGGTCCATCGCGAAGCGCGCCAGGCCACTCGAGCGCCCGAAGTCTTCCGGTCCAACCGCGACCAAGGACCGGCTGTCGGGCGACCACGACACGCGACTGTGCGCAGCCCAGCCTTCGGAGACCGTCTTTTTTGACCATTCCTTCCGCGCCACTGCGTCGTCATCGTCCATGTAGCTGCCGCCAATCGCACCCCATTCATTTGGGGCGATTTCGCGCACGTTCAACCCCTGATCGAACCAAGCGACGTACGCGCCGTCCGGCGAATACCGGCTCAGCTCTTGGTAAGCAGAAGCGCCATCCATCCGCTCATCGCGGGTCTTCGGTTCCAGCGCCTGCCACGCATCGTCGTTTCGCTCCCAGGCCGGCTCGACAAGCGCGAGTTCCCGGCCGGCGACGACCCCCTCTGCTCGAATTGCGTCCACCTGTGCGCCGTAGTGCTGATTCAAGTGCCTGCGCCAAGAGGCGTACAGCTCCTCCATGGACCGACCCGTGGTCTTCTCCACGATGGTGTCCCACGACCAGCGCCACCGCTCCCGGCTCGTCGCGGCCATGGCGGTCATGGCGTCATTGCCGAGCTTCTCGCGCAGCCACAAACCGAACGCGTAACCGTGGTTGTAGCCCCGCTCGCCATCAAACCCCGTCTTGTCCATTCGTGTGGTCCACTCGGCCAGGTCGAGCACACGGCCCTCCGCCACCGTCATGCGCAGAAATGCATCGCGGCTGGAACCCCACTCATTCGTGCCCGCCTGTTCGGACCAATACTCGGCACCCCCCTCAGCCCACCAAAACGGCGCATGCGCACTGACCGTCAGGTCTACGCCGAGATCCGCGTTGAGCGGCGGACGCGGCGAGAACCCCCAACGCTTGAGCCATTCCTCGTCTTCGCTGAGTCCGCCAACCTGGAACCCGGTCGTCCCCTCGGACCACGGCAGGTATGCCTTCAGGCTCACGATGTGCGCAAACTCATGCACAAACACATCTTCCAAGAACTCTGCCCGGCCCCGCTGCCGGTAGACCGGTCCCCAGCGAGCGGCAAATCCGGTCCAGTCGTATTCCGCAATGGCAAAGCCATTGCCCTCCCAGCCGCTATCTTGGTCGTAGACGACGACATGCACCTTCTCATCCAGGTAGTAGTCGAACTGGCCGCAAATCTTTGGGTACGCCTCCTCGGCGATCCGCGCCAGCTGACCGGCGCTGAACTCTGTGGTGAACCAATGCGGATCATCGGGAGGACGCGTCGACTCGGGCCAGTGGATGAAGAAGTGCGCCGTTTCGAGCGTATTCCATCGCACGTCTGGATGGTTGTGGTCGTATCCACCGCCGGCGTTTGCCACAGCGAGAGCCCACAACATGGCGAACACCGCTACCATCGAGACACCAGTCGACTCGACCACTGCACGCCCGGTTGCGGTGAGAATTCCTCGAGCCCCAGGTGCGCGAATGGGCGGCTGTCGCCGCCATACCGGTCCACGGCGGCCCCAAGCTCCACCGCCCAATGCGCCGACGGCTCGACCGACACTTCCACACCCGCATCGACCCACGTCCCCGCCGAATGACGGACCGGTGTGGTCAGACGCTCGCCGTCGCCGTTGATGCCGATGACGGCCGTCCCCAATCGCCGGACGGTTCCCACCACGGCCACCGAAGCAAAGGACGCGGCGCTCAATCGGAGTTCCGTGTCCGCCACCCACTCATCACCGGGATTGATGATGCCGTTTCCAAAACCATCCGTCGCAGTGACGTAGCCCACCACGCCGGGAAACTTTCGCACATAGCCAACCCGCGCCATGGCACTGGCGACCCCCGGAACCCGCGCCAACGCGTGGACGTACAGGCCCAAATTTGTGATCCCCGTGCCGGTCAAAAATGAGGAAGTGTTCGCTGGTCCTCCGGTTCCTTCGGGCCACTCGACGCCGCTGGGCAGCTTCAGGTCGGCCGACACGGCCGTGTCCCAAGCCGCTCCCCCCAACGACTGCATCACAATGCCGGCATGGGCGTCACCCACAGCGATGGTCGTGATCTGATTTCCGGTCGCGGGCTGCAGCGACGACCGGACATACGGCAAACGACCGTACAAGGTCACCCTGTCAGAGAAGCCCTGGTGAAGTTCCAGCCAGAGCTTGGAGTGCTGCCACAGCATCCCGTCCGGTTGAGCGCGCAGCCCGCCATCGGACCCGCGATACGAGGTGGAGTTCTTGTGCTCCACGGCAAGCCCCACCGAAAGCCACCCCTTGGGCAAGACCCAGCCGCGGTCGACCCGCGAACGGGTCCACTCGCCTTGGCTGCTTTTCTTGGTGAACGGTCCCGCGTCGGCAGTCCCGGAACAGACCGCAACCGCCAACAACAATGCACCGCGCCACACCATGACGCACCCTACCACGCGCGCCCGGCAGCGCGGCTTTGAATGGCGCCGCCCAATGGCCACGTGCGGAACCGAGCACCCATCCACTGGCCCATCGGGTCCGCCTGCGGTGGCGTCAGTTCGAACGCTCTTCGATGATGAATTCGACGCGGCGGTTGAGCTCCCACGCATCCGGCGTCTCTCGGACATCCAGGGGCTCCCGCTCGCCCATTCCCACGGCGGTCAGCCGCTCCGGCTCCACGCCTTGGCGCACCAGGTATTCCTGGACAGCCTCCGCACGGTCTTGGCTCAACGTCAAGTTGTACGCGTCCGAGGCTCGGCTGTCGGTGTGCCCCTCGATCCGGATGCGCTTCACCGCAGGATTCGACAAGATCGTTGCGGCAATGGCGTCCAGCAACGACCAGCTCTCCGGTTTGATGCGAGCGGCGTTGGTCTCGAAGTAGATTTTGTCTGTGATGCGTATCGCCCGGCGCGTCACCCGAACTTGAGGCGGCCTCACCTTCGGGTTCAAAACGAACACCCGGTCGACTGCCTGTCCTTCCTCAACGGTGAAGTCGTCGTCGAAGTCGTCAAAGCCGGGTGCCGTCGCTGAGATGACCCACACGCCCGGGGTCAGGATGTCGCGGAACTTGGCCGACCCTTCGGCGGCCGATCCATCATCCTCGTTTTCCATGGTCAGGACCAAGTCATCGACCGGGTAGCCGTAGGGGTCGCGGAACAGCAAGCGCACGGGGTTCAGTTCGTCGGGGCACCCATCGGTGTCTTCATAGCCGTCAAGGTCTTCCGCTTGGTCTGGACACTTATCGACGTTGTCCATCATGCCATCGGAGTCGGAATCCATGGCCAGCTCGGGCTCCCAGCCCACGCTGAGCATCGTCCGATAGGCTGACGTGCCAATGCCCTGGCTCAGACCGGTGCCGGCACCGAACCGCACGATCACGTTGCTGGGCCGGTACCAACCGCCCACCAAGCTCTCCCAAGCACCCCCGGCATCGCTGCCCACATCGGATGCGAGCAAGTAGCCGACCACGTCGCCGGACACGCCGACCTTTGGAGTGATGGCGTAGCCGAGCCCCAATCGGGTTGCGATCTGATCGTCGATCGTGACGTTGTCGAGTTCCGTCGGAGGTCGGCCGCGGTATCCCAGGTTCAGGGCGGCCACTGCGGGGCCAAAGCGCTTGTCCACAATCAGGGACGTCTCGTATGCGATGCCCGAGCCGCCAATTGGGAGGTCAACCGAAGCCGTCGGCGCGCCAAAACGAGTGGCGATGGCCAGCCCGAGGGGCGCGGTTTCCGGATTGATGATCGTTCCACGCAGGTCGACCGCGATGTCTCCCACCCCGCCTTGCGAATCCGCGATGTCTGAGGTCGCCGACAAGACGACGGGGACGTCAAGCCCCACCCGAAAGCGGGACACCGAATACCCCACAATCAGATCGGCCATGACCAAGTCTTTCAAAATCGCGACTTCGCGATTGTCCCGATTTCGCGTGAACGTCAGCAGGCTGTTGGCCTGACTGAAGACCAACTTGCCAAACACGGTGCCCGAAGGAGCCAGGCCGGCATCATCCGTCAGCAGCGTGCGTCGAGCGTCGATCGACGGTCGAACATTCTGCGCGTCAAATTCCGGAACCGACTCCTGCGCGAGGGCAAGCGGGCTCGTCAACGCCAGGGCAAACACGATCAGTCTCATGGTTCAGGAGTACCACAGATCGGCGATTGGGGGCGAGACGCTGCGCCGTCATTTCACCCAACGGCGATGCAGCACCCCTCCAAACGCAAGCCGTACGGGCTGGTGGTTGCCTCGGGGCAAGCAGCCGTGGGCGGACCCCGCCGGACCAAACCCACGCGCCGCGGGGCGCCCGTGCCATCCGTCCGGCGCAAACGCGTTTCCCGCCCGTGCGGCCTCATGACGCCGGGCCAGCCCATCCAACCGGCGCTCAACCGCCGATGAAGCTGCCCAAGAAGTCGGTCGCGGCACCGGTGACCAGCCCCGACAAGTCCTCGCCATCGATGGGTGTGAATGCGGCGGCGCATTCGGCAGGCCAAGCCGTCACGTCGCAGGCGTCGACGGTCTCGAAGCCGTCCAGACAGCGCGTCACCGCCCAGCGGTTGGGGTTCGCATCGATGGGCAGCGTCTGATCGTAGAGGCCGGTCTCCGCGCACTGGGTCTCAAACGCCCCGAAGGCCGTGTCTGTGCACTGCTCCATCAAGAACGCTTCTCCCTCGGAGACGTCGTGATCCCCGATCAAGCACGCCACCATCGAGCCGCACATCTGATCGACGACCGACTCGCACAGCTCGGCGCCGGTCTGCATCACGGCATTGCGAGCGGCGTTGTAGGTATCCAACAAGCCCTCCGGATCGTCGGCTCCGTAGCCGGCACAGTTGACCGGGGGGATCGCGGTCAGCACGGCTTCTTCATCCCCAACAAGGCCGTCGCAACTCATCTCGGCCACGGCATCGGTGCACTCCGCAAGCAACAGTGCTTCGTCGATGCTCACGTCACCGGCCTCGGCGTTGCTGCAGGCCGCGTCCGCCTCATGGGTGGCCTCATCACACCGTTCAGCCATCTCCGCTGCGGTGAGCTCGCTCACCCCTTCGGCGCAACCCGTCGCCCATTCGCAGAGGCTCTCGCAGTACGACGTCTTGGGGCCGTCATCGAGCGCATCCTTGAGTTCATCGAGCGCATCGCAACCCGTGAAAGTGGCGGTCAACAGACCAAACGTCAGCATCTTGTTCATCGTGGGGTACTCCAGGGTTTTGCTGCTGCAACCGCAGCGCTGCTGGGAGTGTAAACCATCGCACCACTGTCCGCTCGCGGTCCAGCCAGACCCGCGTTACCAAGCCCCAATGCAACCCCACCTTACCCCCCGAGACATCGGCTGGATTGAAGTCGTTACCGGATGCATGTTCAGCGGAAAAACCGAGGAACTCATCCGACGCCTGCGCCGTGCGCAGTACGCCCGCCAGTCCGTGGTTGTGTTCAAGCCAGGCATCGACGCGCGCTACGCCGAGGACAGCGTTGGTTCCCACAGCGGACAGCGGATGCGGTCGTTCAACATCGAGCGGGCGGCAGAGATTCGCGACCTGGTCGGTGAAGCGCAAGTGGTCGGCATCGATGAAGCCCAATTCCTCGACCCCGAGCTTGTCGCAGTCTGCGAAGAACTGGCCAACGAGGGCCGACGAGTCATTGTCGCCGGCCTGGACATGGACTACCTCGGCCGGCCTTTCGAGCCGATCCCACACCTGCTGGCGGTGGCGGAATACATCACAAAGCAGTTGGCGATCTGCGTGGTTTGTGGGAATCCAGCCGACCGTTCCCAGCGCCTGGTCGACCGGGGTTCGAGGGTGCTTGTGGGCGAGACAGAGGCGTACGAAGCCCGGTGCCGCTTGCATTGGGACCCGCACAACTTCGATCACGAACAGCAGACGTTGTCGCTGGGCGCGAACTTGGCGGAACACCCGCCGGACGAGACCGACTAAGGCCGCCGGACGATGGTCCGGATCGGACCAAACAGCTCCACCAAGTCGCCCATGGCCCGATCGGTCAACCCCAGGCCTTCGGCGGACGAGAAGACAACGGCCCACTGCGCAAACGCCCCGGCCGGCTGCAGGACGACGTGCTCGAGGGCGTGCTCTGCACCGCACACGCATGCCATGGTCCGAGGACCGCCGGCCTTCCACGCCCGATGGGCTCGACCAAACTCCGAAGAAACGATCGCGGAGATTTCCGGGCAGCGGGCCCGAAACCCGCCCGTTTGGTTGGCATACAGCATGAGGCGGCCCGGCCGATCGAACCACACGCGACGGCACCCGCCTTCCACAAGCGCAGCCGAGTCGCCGCTCTTCCCCCGGGCATCCAAGCTCCATCGAAGGGACAGTGCGGCAAACGCCGATTCATCGGGGGCGGAGTTCAGATCCGACGGCAACGCCAAGAGATCCAATCGGTGAGAAGCGTGCGGCATACGGTTGTGTATCCGGTTGCACCGGCTTACAGCCGCGGCAACCGTTTTGGAGTACCACAATGTCCATCCAACAAATCAACCAGATCCTGGGCGCAAACGCCGAGAACCTGCTCAGCCACACCTGCAACACCATTCCGAAGGACCGATTGCACTTGCCCGGTCCCGATGTGGTGGACCGCATCTACGGGCCGTCCGATCGCAACATTCAAACGTTGAATGCATTGCAACGGATTGTCGGCCACGGGCGCCTCGGGGGAACCGGCTATCTGTCCATCCTTCCTGTGGACCAAGGCATCGAGCACTCCGCCGGCGCCAGCTTCGCCAAGAATCCCGCGTACTTCGACCCCGAACGCATTGTTGAGCTCGCCATCGAAGGCGGGTGCAACGCCGTGACCACCACCTACGGCGCCCTCGGCGCCGTCGCCCGCAAGTACGCCCACAAGATCCCGATGATCTTGAAGATCAACCACAACGAGTTGCTGACCATGCCGAACACGTTCGACCAGATCATGTTCGCTGACGTGGACCGCGCGTGGGACATGGGGTGCGCGGGCATTGGCGCAACCGTGTACTTCGGCTCCGACGAATCGGGCCGGCAAATCCAAGAGGTGTCTGCGGCCTTCGCGCGCGCACACGAGTTGGGCATGGCGACAATCCTGTGGTGCTACTTGCGCAACCCGGGCTTCAAGACCGGTGGCACGGACTACCACACGGCCGCCGACCTGACCGGACAGGCCAACCACATTGGGGCGACCATCGAAGCCGACATCGTGAAGCAAAAGCTGCCCACCACGAACTTTGGCTACAAGGCCCTGAATGCGGGCGACTCCAGCTACGGAAAGTTGGATGAGCGGATCTACGACGACCTGGCCACGGAACACCCCATTGACCTGACCCGATACCAGGTGGCCAATGGCTACATGGGCCGCATTGGATTGATCAACTCCGGCGGCGCGTCGGGCGGCAACGACCTGCAACAGGCAGTCGAGACCGCGGTCGTCAACAAACGTGCCGGTGGTATGGGACTCATCAGCGGTCGGAAAGCCTTCCAAAAGCCAATGGCCGACGGCGTCAGCCTGCTCCACGCCATTCAAGACGTCTACCTCTGCGACGACGTGACCATCGCGTAGCGCGCCCGCCGCGGCGCTACTCTTCGAGGCCGACCGCCATGTTCAATGCGGCGGCCGTGCGCACCAGCGGCAGCGCCGTACGCTGGCCGTCAACCCACACCGCAGTCCGTTCTCCGAAGACACCCCCGCGCCACTGGATCCGCACCGACCGTCCGCCGACTGTGCCTTGTGCTCGGATGAGTGGACCGAACCCCAGCGGTCGAATCCGGAGCCCGGCCGCTTCTGCCGCCTGCAATGCCGGCCGCGAGTCCGCCAACAGGCTCTTCTGCCACAACCGGTTCATCATGTACCGCC
The DNA here is from genome assembly GCA_036156175.1 of Myxococcota bacterium. Taxonomy (GTDB): domain Bacteria; phylum Myxococcota_A; class UBA796; order UBA796; family UBA796; genus UBA796. The sequence continues at coordinate 14,853 of JAYZVA010000105.1, read as the reverse complement.
CTGCGACGGCCGCACCGGCGACAATCACCCCGCTGAGCACGCCTTGAACCATCGTGACGTCGACGTAGCTGGCAATGCCATCAAGCAACATGGGGCAGACCTGGCCTTACAAGTAGTGCCGAATTCCGATTTGTCCGTCGATCGACCAGCCCGGCTTTTCGATCAGATAGACCGTGGGCGCCACCTCGAAGAAAATGTCGATGGGCAGGTCCTTCATCATGACGCTCATGCCCAGAACGGCCCGCGGTCCCACGAACCACATGCCCGTGATGTTTTCCCAGAAGTTGCCGCCCAGGTTGACGCCCGCACCAATGTGCAACGGTACGCTCACGTCGGGTTCACCGGTATCGAATGGACGAAACTGGAGCACATAGTCCGCGGTGACTGCCACGTCCTGGAACACGCCCACGTCGCCGCCTGCTGAAAACTGAAACGCCGACCAATCCCCCAACCAGAGCTTGCCGGCCACGCCCGTGGGGGCACCCACGGCCAGGCCCAGGCCAAACGGTCCGCCTGCGTGTTCTGCATTGACCGCACCGCCGCGACTCAGCGTCGAATCGATGGGCGTCTGGGCGGTGGCTGGTGCGGCCAGGAGGGAGAGAAAGAGTGCAATCATGTCGTCTCCGGCGTCTGAAGGTGGTGCGCGGTGCAGGATTCGAACCTGCGGCCTCTGGCTCCGGAGGCCAGCGCTCTATCCAACTGAGCTAACCGCGCATGTGCCCCTTCCGGGGTGTGTCGAGTATCACGTCCAAACGGTTGGGCAACTCGTCACGCCGAGCCCGTCAGCCACTGCTGGATGGATGGCACAACTTCCGTCTGCCATTCATCCGATGTGCGCGCCGCTGCAAACTGGCGATAAATCGCACCCAACACTGCCCACAACGCTTCGATGGCCTCCATGCGAAGCATCAACCGGTCTTGTTCATCGCCATCGTCGGGGAGCGCCGGCAACACCAACCCGCCCACATCGAGGCCCGAACCTTTCAGAGTGAATCCGTATTCGCGATCGGCCCACTGCAACCGGACGCGCAGCTCTTTGATGATTTTCCCCGCGGCCATGGCGGCTTTGGCTTCCGCCGCCCTTGCGGTGTCTGCACCGGTCAACACTGCCCGGGATGCGTCCTCACTCGGCAAGCGAAATGCCATCCGGTCGTCGACCCAAGCGATGATCTCTTCGCCATCGACGGTGAGGCGACCACCGCCCTGCTCCGTCGACCACCAAAGCCAGGTGAAGAACTCTGTCGAGAGATGCGGCAGCGAATCCATCATTGGGCACCTCCACCCATCACCGTCATTCCAGCGGCCGCCAGCGGCTCCACCAGTTCGGGGGTCTCCGACAGGAACTCCAATGGACTGAACGGCTCGAGCGCCACGCCGAACGAGTTGCGAACCAAGGTTCGAAAGCGGTCATTCATGCCCTCAGAGGTGTTCTCAAACAACACCCAGCCCTCCGGGAGGTTCCAGCAGAAGTGAACCACCTTGACGGTTGGAAGGGTGCGTGAAAGCAAATCGTCTTCGATGTTGCTGCGGATATCGGAACGAACGCTCGCCGGCGCGCGTGCGCGGCCATGTTCGGTGCACCACGCAGCAACCCGCTGTTCGACCATCGCGCGCACCAGCGGCATGGGCAAGGTTTTCTTGTCCAAACGCATCCCGGCCATCACGTAGTGGGTGTAGAGCCACCGGTCCCGATTGGAGAAGTCCGTCTCCAAAAGGTTGTCAGCGCGGACCCAGCCCATGGTCTCTTCGCCCCGCGAAATGACGGCTTTGTCCCGGAACGCGTGTTCGGTAAACGCTTGTTCGAAGCGATCCCGGTAGTCATCGGGCAGCGGATCCACCACCCGGTAACGACGAAAGTTTAAACGGCCTTTGAGGAATCCCATCGAATACCCTGGATGTTGGCGAGCGCATGACGAAGCAAAACCAACTCAACGCCGGATACGTTGAGCCCTAGCTCCCAGCGCCCTATCCAGGAAAGGGTGCAGTTGACCATCTCTCCCTCCAGGGTCTTTACACGGATTGGACTGTCTGCATCGATCCAGCCAAACAGCTTTTTGTCGGCGATCGGATACCGGTCCTGTGGCTTGTCGATCGGTGCGCTGGCCCGGTTCGTGACCGCACACATCTCGAGCGACCGTTGAATCACTGGTGCATGGTCAAAATACGATCCGAACTTAAATTGAAGTTTGTGAACCGTCTTGAGGGCGCCGCAAGGCTTGAGGTCTGCGCCCAGTGGCAGGACATCCACTTCGTACGGTCGGACCGCTTTGACCCGACCGATCAGGATGGTCTGACCGTGCATCGCGAACACGCGCGGACGGCCGTCACCGAGTGCTTTTCCAAAAATGCTCCGATCCCGATTTTCACGGAGGTGATTGGTTCGGCGCCGCCGGTGGAGCACCTTGTCGATGCACAAGCGGCCTTGGACAATCTGGACCGCATTGGAGCGACTCAGGGCGTGCTTGTCCATCAGACGGAGAACCCGTTCCCAGTCGACTGCCGCCTCGATCTGCTCTTCCAAAACCATTTCCAACCACGCGGGTTCAAACACCGTGGTACGAGGACCGTACGCACCCCCTTCGGCCGCGCCGGCCGCACACTGAAGGAAAACCGTGCAAAGAGAGGCCCGCGTGCTCTGGATTCACCTGATCGGCTTGCTCGGATGCGTGAGCCGTCACTCAAACCCCGCCCCATCGAATGCTGCGGAGGAGGTCGCATTCGACCCCGTGGTTTCGCAAGCCGAGTTGTCCGGTGCCGAATCGCTTTCCTGCGACGACGTCGCGTGCATCGTGCAGTCGACCGATGGACCGCTCGAATTCGATGCCGCCAGCGGCACACTCCGTCCGACCGACGCAGAGCCTGCAATCCAGGCCGAACCGTGGGAACGCTCAACCGCTGCCGCAGCGTTGGAGGAAACCTGGAACGCCCAGGTCAGCAACCAATGGCGCAGCCCGTTTCGCGCTCAGGTGCCCAGTCCGGACGGTGGGCGGCTGCGGGTCCAGCGAGGCCTGACACCGGGAACGAGCCGAGTGGTTCGGATCGGCGGAACCGTGCTCACCGCCCGCCAATCGCCCGATCCCGGCCGCGTCGCGTACCCCAATGCCCTCGCCCTGCATCCCACCGGCGCGGAGACCTACCTCATCGTGTGGCCGAACAGCCACTTGATCGCATTCGATTCGCGCACGCTGGAGACCACCTGGCGAATACGCCTGGGCGACTCATCGCAAGGGCTGTTCGTCAGCGCCGACGGGCGCTATTTGGTGGCCGAGACGGAAGCAAAGGCGCCCGAGCACCAAATGCTCGACTACGAACCGACGGCACGCGCGGCTCCAGAAGGGGTCGACCCGGCCGCGGATGCAGCGTTTGGGTGGCTCGAGCGCCCAGCGGCCGGCCACACCGTGTTGATCGACCTTGGGTCGGGCCGGGTTGCAGCCCGACTGCCGGGCGCGTTTGTGGGCTTAGCCCTTCGCGCCGACGGCGCCGTCATGGCCAGCCAAAAGGGCATCGTCCGCGTACGGCACATGCCTACGACGCCAGTACCGTAAACGCAAAGGCCACAAGGTTGTTGGCCGAATGAAACAATATGGGGGCACCGAGTCCACCCGACCGATGGCGCAACCAACCCGCGATCGCACCGATGGCCACGATGGGGACCACGGCCCAAGGATCGGCGAGATGCACAAGGCCAAACAACACGGCCGTGATCGCGATGCCCGCTGCGGGTCCATACTGAATCGAGAACGCGGGCTGAATGATCCCGCGAAACAGCCCTTCTTCGAGAATCGACGCGCCGACCAACGAGTACGCCAGCCCAAATGCCAAGGCCGCTGCACTCGGAGTCGTCAGCATGCCTTCCACAATCATCTGCGGCTTCGAGCCCAGCCCAAGCCGCGTCAGCACGGCTGTGCACGCGTATCCGATGCCCAGTGACGGAATCACCATCAACACGGCCCACACCGCATCGTTGGCAGAACACGGCCGCCACCGCAGTGCGCCCCAACCGACCGATCGCACCGCCAAGGCGATGGCCGATGCCAACCCCACGGCCGAAGCCATCACCAAGCCAGTGAGCATGGCGGGATCGCTGACATCCACCGCTTCGGGTCTCCCACCACCAATCGCCATGGTGCCCCAGCTCAGCAGCGAGGACACGACCACCATCACCGCAAGTGCACGGAGGGCACCCGAGACCGGCATTGCGGTCACGGCGTGCTGCCCGGATTCGGATGCTCCCACAACGGTTCCGTTGAGAAGCGTCGGGACAACACCAAGCCGCACCGCATCATTTGGTCAGCACCATGCGGCGGTAGAAGCCGTGCCGGTCCAGCTCGACGCCATCGAACCCGGCCGCGCGGGCTTGCCCTTCCAGGTTTGCCCACTCGCGATCATCCATGCCAAATCGCCGCCAGCCCTTCAACACCGACGCATCGGTTGGCTTGCCTGAGGACCGGTGAACCCAGCCGTCGGGCACCGCCGTTGCGTGCCGGTCGGCTTCGTACACGAAGCACCGTCCTCCGCCCACCAACACCCGATGCACCTCGCGAAAAATTACATCGGGTTGGCGCCAGTGATGGGCGGTCTGGATTGCGGAGACCACATCGAAGGTCGCATCGTCGAAGGTCATGGCCGTGGCGGACATCTCATGAAACTGAACTGCGCGCCGGTCCCCTTTGTTTCGGTTGGCGGCCTCGATCATGTGACGGCTGTGGTCGATCCCAACGGCCTCCACATTCCCGCATTCGTCGGCGACGTGCACGCACAGCCACCCTGGACCGCACCCGACGTCGAGGTACCGGCCGCGCTCCAGGCCCATGCCGCGCGCAATCTGCCGATACGCGGGCTGGTAATACTGTGCGGGACCTCGCTGATACAGCCAATCCGAAATCCGTTTCTGAACGACAGACCGAATCAATCGCGCCCCACGATGGCCGCCGCAGCGGCCAAAAATGCGCCCAGTGGCCCCGGCGGGACCTCGCCCGTCCTCGGTCCGGCTCGGTAAACGGCGAGCAGCTCGTCGGATACCGAAGCTGGATCCCAAATGATGACCGCATCTGCATGCTGAACATCCAACTGCGCCTGCTTCGGCTCTCTTCGACTTGTTCCCGGGATCTGGGTGAGGACAAGTCGCGAGTCGACCACTTGATCGCGAATCAAGCGCTGATGTTCCGCATCGCGACCGATGACCAGCACTCGGAGTCGGCCATTGATGAGCACGGCGTCCAAGAACCGACGCGTCTCGGCATTCAAGTCGTACCCGCCGCAACAGCTGCAGCCTGCGGGGTCGGTCGGCAGTGAAGTGAGGCCGTCCGGTGCGATGCAACGGCTGCACACCCGCACAAACTGCTCCGCCATGGCGCGTTGGAGAGCGGGTTCGTCCGGGCCGTTCGTCTCGGTCAACACGCGCTCCAGCCATCCGTCCGTCAGTGCAATGATCCGACGGTCTTCGCGGGTCGTGTACCCCCAGGCGTTGAGCCGGTCCGCCACCGATGGCGTCGGCTCGTCCAGCGCCGCTTGCAGGCGCTCCGCCTCCGCGACGGCACGCTTCACCTTGAGCCGAAGGGTCTTCACCTTCTTGAGCGCCGCGTCACGCTGGCTGTTGGCGAGCTCAATCCCCCGCTCCAACGCCGCGATGCGCTCCGCCTCCGCAGTGGCGGCACGACCGGGCTTCGCGGGGTTTGGCGGCGTCCGCTTTGGTCGTTTTGCCGCCGCCGCAGTCCGTCGCTTCGGTGGCGGGGAGCCGGCTTTCTTGTCGAGCCGCTTCACGCCCATTCCCGACATCAACTTGTCGAAATCATCCGGCACTGCCGTCACCCCACATCGATGCGATCGCCGACAACAGAGAGCCGGAGTCCATGCCCAGCGGCGGGACGTGAATGAACCCCACATCCACCGTGAACCGCTGAGCCGCCTGATACAGCCAACTGTTGCACACGTAATCGCCGGCATCGTCACTGATGGCCACTCCCAAACGGTCCGCCAACCGGACGCAATCCACGGTGGCCTCAACTCGGTCGGGACCGTCTGGAAGTGCGCCAGACGCAGCGCAGTGGTCCACATCAAGGCGCGCGGAGGCCTGGGGTCGTCGCCCATAACGCTCGACCGCGACCGCGCTCCGGTCCATCGCAACTCCGATACCGATCAGTGCCACAGCGCGGGTTCGAGCCAGCAGCAGCGCACACAAGCCGATGCTGCGGTCGTAGCTGACGGGCATTTCGCGCCCCACGATGGCCACGCCGTCCAGCACGCAACCATCCAACGCCGCCGCAATGGCTGCGGATGGATTGTTTGTGACGTCCCCGAAGGACCCAAACCCAACAACAACGACCGTGTTCACGTGGTTCCGGCCACCCGAACCAACAACTCTTGGGCATGAATCATCGGATACGCCCGCACAGTCATCACGACTCCCGTGCAGAGCGCGCGCACTTCGTCGAGCCGCTCGCCGCCCACCGGCGACTGGATGTAGCCGAGCAAATGCCCTGGCTTCACCAAATCGCCTACCCGCACCTCGGCGACAAAAAAGCCTCCACAACTGGCCCTGTGGGTCTCGACGTTGGCATGGGTCACATCACCGATGATGCTCATTGGGCTGTCCATGTGTGCACTGATGCCGAGGTGCCCCAGAAGGTTGGCGAGACCATTGGCCATGGTGGTCGCATGCCGATTGTCCAGGGTGATTCCACGCCCACCGACAATGTGCAGCGCATTCCGACCCGCGGCCCGCCATGCCCCCACAAGACCGGTGGGCTCGAGCCGAATTCCGGGTCGACGCCACACGACAGGAAGCTTCATTGCACGGGCGAGCGCGAGCTCTTCGCCCCCCATTGGCGCACGGACTTGAGGAAGCTCCCGAACGTGCGGGGCGCCCGAGTGCACGTCGATGCACAAATCAGCATCGGAGGCTTCGAACAGGGCGTGCGCAATCCGCTGCACAACCGAACCATCCGGGTCACCCGGAAATGCATGGTTGATGTCTTGGTCGTCGTACGGCCATCGCTTGGTGGCCTGATCGGCCCCAAAGGTATTGACCAGCGGAAACAGGTGCACGGTGCCCTTTGGGCGCTGGACGCGCAGCATCTTGTTCAACAAGTTCACGGCGTGAATGCCGTTCAACTCGTTCCCATGAAGCCCCGCAACGATGGCCACGGACGGGCCGCCCGAACCATAGGTCAGGCGATGCAGTTCGTATCGGCCCCGATACGGCGCATCGATCGAGAACACCACGCTCACAACGCCACCACCCGCGCCACCATGGTGCCGGGATAGACCACGGGGTGCTCTCGAACCGCCATGACTCGTCCCGTCGCGGGGCTATCGATGCGCTCCAACACCGATCCGTCCTCGGGGTCGATTACGTGCCCCAGGGTGGCACCGTGTTCGACTTCGCTCCAGACCCGAAACTCGGGCATGAACAGCCCAGAGCGCTCGGCACGCACTCGAAACACTTGCGGGTCTTGGACCACGACGGGCCGCGCCATTGCCGCCCAATGAAAGGGAAGGTCCGCTTCCGCGAGTGCGCCCACTTGGGTGAGCAGGTGGATCACACCCTCTTCCAAGTCCTTCCCGACCGCTGGGCTCAGCCGATTGCCGGTTCCGCCCTCCAACACAATCGTGCCGGGAAACTGATGGGCGAACGTCTGCGTCGCAGCGGGACCCGGCTTTCGAGCCCAGACCAACGCGACATTGGCGCCCATCGCCAACTCGGCAGCCGCGGTGTCGCGCTCGCGAACCTGCGCGTGGATCACCTCCGAGAATGCCTCGCGCGCCCCGCGCAACTCGATGACCTGGGTGGCTCCCCGCACGTCGGTCAACAGCGCATGAGCCACTCGGTCCGGCTGGTGCCCGTGTTCGTGGCCCGGGAAACGGCGGTTCAAATCGACGTCGAAAAACGGCCAATGCCGCATCCCTTGGTGAGCGCCGAGCGGATTCACGCACGGATACACGTCAACCAGTCCGGTCAACCGATCTTCCAGGGCTTCAAGCGCTTTGGCCACCCGATGCGCCACCCGGATGCCCTCCGGAGCGTCCCCCCGAATCCCGGCGATGATTGCGACGCGGGGCGCACCGGGGCCGCCCCGACCAAACCGTCGACGAATGATGGCGAGTTCGTCCCCGCTGGGCAACTCAACCTGGATGACTGCGGACATCTCCGACACGCCTCAACCTTACAGGAAGCGAACGAACTCGGCTATCGAACAAACAACCACGATCGGCCGGTCGCTGACGCTTCGTGCACCACTCCGAGCCCAATTTGCAGGAATCGGTCCACGCTTGCCGGGTCATTTGAGGCATCTTGAGCGGCCAGGTCCGCCAGACCGATCCAGACCGCCCGTTCGCGGGACCACTCTGCGCGCTGAGCGTCGGTCACCGGTCGCCGATGAAATGCGGCCACGCTTTCGCGGGTCCAGTCCATAAAGCCGTGGCACAGCGAGTGAGCCGACCGCGCGGGCTCCCGACCACCAATGATCGCCATGTCGAACTCCGCCAGCGACAGTTCCAACTGAGCATCCGCCTTGCGCCTCCAGGCCGCCATGGCCGCAGCGCTGGGCGTTGAGGCGGGATCGACGGGGTTCACCCCGACCGTGCGGGTGCGCTGCGCCGGGTCCGGATGACTGGGGATCAACTGGAGCCGAGTGTTTGCCTTGGGGGACATCGCATGCATTCCGGGGACGGGGCGAGGAAGAGCGGCGACGGGCCGAGGAAGGCGCGCCGCGGGGCTCAATGATCGTCTCATTAAGCATTTGACGTGTCAAGAGTTTCGCCCATCTTTTTCCGCCGATGGCCATGAGATGGGATAGAACCCGAGTCCATGCTGCTGTCCATCATCATCCCCGCTTGGCAAGAAGCCCGACGAATGGCCACCACAGTCGATGGCGTCAACCAACTCCGTGCAGCGCTTCCCTACCCCATCGAAGTGATTGTGGTGGACGACGGCAGCTCCGACGGAACGGCCGAACTCGCCGAAGCGGGCGGGCTGACGGTCTTGCGGCGTCCGCATCGGGGCAAAGGTGCGGCGGTTCGAACGGGAATGCTGGCGGCCAACGGCATGTACCGCATGGTCGCCGATGCCGACTGGTCCATGGCGCCCAGCCAGGCCCTGTTGATGTTGCCGCCGGTGCTGACCGGCTTCGACATGGCCATTGCAAGCCGAGAACTCCCAGATTCGTCGCGGGCCGACGAACCGCACTGGCGTCACCTCATGGGGCGAACCTACAACAAACTGGTTCGAAGCGTGCTGCTTCCGGGCATCCGGGACACCCAGTGCGGATTCAAGGTGTTCCGAGCCGAGGCGGCGCGGGCGATTTTCAGCCGAACCCGCGAAGACGGCTGGGCGTACGACCTCGAAGTTCTCGCGCTCGCGCGAGAGTTCGGCTTGCGCGTCGTCGAGGTCCCCATCGACTGGCGCCACAACCGCGACTCGCGCGTTCGGCCGTTCATGGATGCGCCCGGCATGGTGGCCGCGCTGTTTCGCATCCGCGCGCGCATCGCAAACACCGCGTCGTTCGGCCCCGTTTTCGAGCCTCAAGACTTCTCGGACCAACTGCCCCGCGTGTGACGCACGCGTCGCGGATGTCCCGTCACCACCGGCCAGACAGGGTGACGGACTGAGGGCTCACGGCCACCTGCAGCCCGACGGCCGTGGCGGTGAGCACGGCTGCCGACCAGCCGAGCGCATGCTGAATCGCCCGGTACCGCTCGTAATCGTCTCCAAACCCGCAAATCAGTCCGTCTGTGGCTTCGACGCAATCCGCGCGTTTGTTGACGTACATCGCCACGCTTCCAATGCCCGCACCGAGCCCGATTGCACCCACGACAACTGGACCGGGTTGCAACGCAAAGGTCGGTTGCGCATCGACCGCAACGACCGCACCCTCAAGCAATGGGGGCGGTGGTTCGCGGCCCGCATCCGACACCTTCAGGCCGGCGTCCACGGATCCTGCGGTGTTCAGCAGCGAACCTCCTCCGTCCGACATCTGGCGCCCAAGGAATCGGGCCATTTCGGAGATGGTGACCTGCCCATCGTAGTTTTCATCGGCCTCTCCACTCAAGGCTTCGGTCAACGCCGGAAGCAACCGACCCGCTTCCGCTTGACGACCCCGGGCATTTGGACTGGTCAATGCAAGACCCCACTCGGGAACGGTGGGCCAGTCGTCCGCCGACGGCCCGATCAGCGCCACACCATCCACCGCACCATCGTGAGCCGCGTCGAGCACCACAACCACGCTCTGTTGCGCGGTGCGGGGCTCCAACATCGCGGCCAGACGCGCGACCGAGAGCCCCGTCGACTCGGGATCCTCGACGGTGGCCCCATGGGTCAAAAATGCGGGTTCTCCGTAGTCACCGCCCGCACCACGACCAGCGTACACAAACAGCAACGACCCCTGGTCGGACGTCGCGTCCAACCCGGCTTTGACCACATCGATGACGGCATCGGCCGTGACCGCGTCGCCCACCAACGTGAACACGCGCCCGTACCCCGCCGCATCGGTCAGCGCTTGCGACAGCCCCAACGCCTGGGCTTCCGCCCCGGCCAAGGCGGGGATGGCAGGCGAGGGTTGGTCCAAGCCCACCACCACAGCCACGCGGTCGTGCTGTTCAGCGAGTGCGAGGCTGCTCAGCAGCGCCAGGCCCAGTGCAAACAAACCGGATGCCCCGTTACCCGAGGTTTCGAATGGCCAGCGATACGACCGTTTTGTCGTCGCCGCCCATGTTTGCAGTCACGCCCCATTGAAGCGGTTTGGTGACTTGGTAGTCGCCGCACTGCCCCTTCATCTGGCGGAAAATCTCGAGGGGCTGCTTCACGCCGGTCGCGCCCACTGGATGCCCAAATCCAATCAAGCCGCCGCCGGTGTTTACGGGGACCGCACCGTCGATGCTCGTCGCGCCATCCGCGGTGAGGTGCGCCCCTTCTCCGGGTGCGGCCAACCCCATGGCTTCGACCATCATCAGCTCGGTGACGGTGAAGCAATCGTGAACCTCTGCAATGTCGACATCGGAAGCAGAAATCCCTGCTGCTGCGTAGGCCTTGCTCACGGCATTTTCGGTCGTCGAGAGCCGCGTCGGGTCGCCGTCTGTGTACAGGCTGGCGACCGAATGCCCGACACCGGCCACCTCAACAACATCGGCCTCCGACAACCCGAGCGCCTTCAGTCCCTCCTCGCTCACCAACACGAGCGCTGCCGCCCCATCGGAAACCTGGGAACAGTCGCTCATCTTGATGTACGGGTTCAACGCTTCGTTGGCCAGAAAACACGGGTTGCGGTCGTTCGCGCTGCCGGCCACATCGAGCGTCATCGTCTTGGCTTTCATGTGCGCAAGCGGGTTTTTGTTCGCGTTGCCGTACGCCTTCACAGCCACGTGACCAATGGCCTCTTCTGTGACGCCAAACGCATCGCGGTAGGCCTGGGTACGTCGGGCAAACAGCGCCGGGAATGTGAACTCGTCGATCGACCGCTGACGGCTGTAGTGCGCCGCACGAGCCAAGTAGTCCGCCCCGATGCGGGCCGACTGGGTGGTCTGGACCTCGACGCCGGCAACCAGCACGGTGTTCTCACCCGCACGGATGGCATCCACGCCGGCCAAAAACGCCAATCCACCCGATGCGCATGCCCCCTCGAGTCGTGCGGACGGTTTGTTGGCGAAGGCGGGATGGGTCCCCGCCAATGCGGCTCCGAGGTGGCCTTGATTGCAGAACAACTCGCCCACAAAGTTGCCGATGTAGAGCCGATCCACCCGCTCGGGGTCCACGCCGGTATCGGCGATTGCGCCATCGACAGCAGACTGAAGCAGCGCGTCCAGCGTGGGGTTTTCTTTCACGCCAAAGTCGGGATGCCGTTTCCAAATGAAGTCGGGGTGACCCTTGCCAATGAAGGGAGTGATGGACCCTCCTGCGATGAAGACACGACGACCATTGGACATAGCTTGCTCCTTCTCGTTTGGTGATTCGCCATTAACCGTTCGCGTCCCCCCCGCACATGCCGCTACACTGCCAATGGAGGGTTCCCCATGCATCGATTGTTCTTGGCCGGTCTGATGGCGGCTGCGTGCGGCGGCAAGTCGACATCTTTGCCCATCGGCGGTTCGTTCGCTGCATCGGACACCGGCGAACCCGGCACCATCGCCGACGACGACAACCCTGACGTGGTCTGCGACGACGAGTGGAATCACAACGAAGAGGGAATTGCGACGCAGCCCGAGGCCTGCCTGTTGTGGAGTCCGGTGTCGATGGAGACGATGAGTTGGTACGAGGCGGCCAGCCTAGCGGAGGGCCAAGCCGGCGGGTGCAGCGGCGACGACTGCCCCCCCGATGCACTGGGGTACTGCGGCACCCTCGAAGATTTGGGTGGCCGCAGCAACTGGCGCTTGCCGACCAAGGCGGAACTCATGGCGGCCGCCAGCACCGCGCCCGAGATTCCCGATGTGGACGGCCGACTTTGGACCCGGGATTCGGCGACGGGCGCCACGGGGAACGCGTGGACCGTCGACCTCGGCCGACCGGGATCGTCGATGTCGCTGTCCAAAGAAGACGACGGGATTGCCGTCCGGTGCATATCCGGCTCCTCTGTCCGCTGACCTCGTGGTACAATTCGCCATCCAATGAAGAGAGGACCAATGCGCGTTTCACACGTCATTACCGCCATCGCCCTGACCGGGTGCACCTACATCTCGAAGGCCGACATGGAGGCCCGCGAACCGGGTCTCGACAACGACGGCGACGGGGTCGTTGCCGCCGACGACTGCGACGACAACAACGACGCAATTTCACCGCTCAAAGAAGAGACCTGGTACGACGGTGTGGACAACGACTGCGCCGAAGACGACGATTATGACGCCGATGCCGACGGGTTTGTGCCCACGCAATACGCCGGACTTCAAACCGCCGGCGTCACCGGAACGGGCATCCTGCCGCCGGGGGACTGTGCCGACGATTCGGCGGACGTGTACCCCGGCGCAGAGGACCCGTTTTACGACGGGGTCGACAGCGATTGTGCGGGCAACGACGACTTCGACCAAGATGCGGACGGCTACGCCAGCCGCGACCATGCGTATGCGGTGACCGAGCACGCAAACGGCACGGGCACCCTGCCCGCGACCGACTGCGACGACACCCTCAACTCCGTCAATCCGGGCGCTGCGGATGAGCCGTACAATGGAATCGACGAAGATTGTGCAGGCAACGACGACTACGACATCGACGGCGACGGGTTCTACGACGCGTCCACCACCCTCCTCTACGGCCCCACTCAATACGCTGACGGCACGGGCGTCGCACTCGAGGGGGACTGCGATGACGGCAATGCCGATGTCCACCTCGGTGCGCCCGATGACTTCTACGACGGCATCGACCACGACTGCGCCGGCAACGACGACTTCGACCGGGACTTCGATGGGTTTGTGCAAGACGTTCACATTGGCGAGACCACACGGTACGTGACGGGGTCGGGCTCCCTGCCAGGGGGTGACTGCAATGACGACCCCGACTCGGGTGGTTCGCTCGCTTACCCAACGGCGACGGAGGTGTTGTCCGACGACGTCGACCATGATTGCGACGCACTCTCCGCGGAAGTGGGCGCCCGAACCTTCCGACTGAACCCCACCGAAGACCTCACGTTCATTGGTGTGCACAGCATCCACTTCGGTGAAAACAGCGAGGGAATCCACCTCGCCATCGGAGCCGAGGAGAGCGAGACCAACGAAAACGGGATCATCAAAGCCCTGACCTTCGACCCGGCCGACCCCATCGGCGTTGACCCCTCAATCGTGACCCTCAACGAAGGGTCTGCGTCGACATCCAACCCCTATACGTTGGCGCCAACCATGGCCTTCTGGGTGGACTCGGATGTCCACCTGAGCCTCACGGGCGCGGTGTGGTTGGCCGCGGAGATGCGGGCCTTGTTCCTGCGGGGATTCGACGACTTGGCGGGCTCACCCACCGGTGCCGCCGTGGGCCCCTTGGCCGAGGATGTCGACCTGGCCGGCTGGGAGCAAATGAGCGACGTCGATTTGTTCCGCGACGATGCCGGGACGTTCCATGCCATTGGATGCGACGCCACCACCGAGGTGGTGCATTACAACAAGGCCACTCCGGGCTCGCTCGAGCTGGGTTCGAGCAGCCCGACACCCTCGTATGCCTCCGAAGACTACGCGGACGGGTTTCGCGCGTCCACCTGCGCCGTCTTCCAGCGCAACGATGGCCAGGTGGTGATTCTGAGCGACCGCGATGGCTTCTTCACCGCGAGCACCGTCGACCCCCTGTTGACTGACCTCACCTTGAACCACGGGCCCAGCGAGACCGGGCTGCCGGCACCGGATGCGACGCTGGCGAGCGCCGATGTCACCGGCTTTGCAGTGCCGACCGCGCGGGCCCCCGAACCCGTGTTCGCCGCCATCGACAACTTCAACAACGACATCCTCGTGGTGAACGAAGACTTCGCCGTGGTCCAGACCATGAACCTGGGCGTGTCACCGGTCAGCGTCGATGCCGTGTTCGCCCCGGACGGGACCCTTTACGTCTTGGCCGTCGACGATGCCGGACACGGCTGGCTGAGTTGGGGGGCCCTCGATGAGCCCTTGTCGGAACCGCTGATGCTGGGCGTCACGGGCCTCACAACCGCGGCACTGTGGCTCGACGGCGCCACGGGAAACATCCTGCAGGTGGCCGCTGCGGTTGATGGCGACGGCACCGCTGTGGATACCGTGGTGATGGGCAGCGCTTACTTGGAAGACCCGTCCTGATCCGATAGCGCACCCCAGATGTAGCGGTGCGTGCGCGTCTGATTCCCGTCCACATCAGACGCCACAATGGTGAGCGCGTTGGACCCGTCCGACAACGCGAGTTCTACCGTGGTTTCC
>JAYZVA010000104.1:0-10843 GCA_036156175.1 Myxococcota bacterium | reverse complement strand
GCTCGAGGATCTGGGCCAACGCCCCTCCCTGAATGCGATCCACGACGTGTCCGGGTACACGTCCCGCGCAGCCAAAGGCGAGGTTCTCGAGCCCCACGAGTTGGTCGAGGTTGGTCAGTCGCTTGGAGCGATGGCCGCGCTACAGACGTGGGTGATGGGTGCGGAGGCCGACGTCCCCGAACTCCACGCCCTCGTCGAGCCGATCGCAGTCGACGTGTTCATTCTGCGAAACCTAGAGGACAGCTTCACGCCGGCTGGGGAGCTGAGCGACGCCTATTATCCGGAGCTGCGCAGCATTCGGACCCGTACGGACGCGCTTCGTTCAGCTGTCCAGAGCACACTCAACTCGATGCTGAACGATCCGGCCATGGCCGACCTCTTCCACGACAGGTACATCACCGACCGGGGTGGACGCTTGGTCATTCCAGTTCGGTCGGCAGCGCGAAAGCGCCTCGGGATCGTGCACGACACGTCGCAGTCCGGCGAGACCGCCTTCGTCGAGCCGCACGCCGTCGTGGACCAACAAAATGAACTGAAGGGTTTGGAAGCCGAATGGCGTCGAACCGTCACCCGAATCTTGACCGAACTCTCCCGCGAAGTGGGGGAGGCCCACCGCGACATCGAAGCGAGCATTGAAGCCGCCTCGACCGTCGACTTGGCTCAATCGCGGGCGCGCCTCGGGCGCACCCTCGGTGGCTGCATCCCCGAAGTGGGGTCCGCCAGCCAAATTCAACTTCGGGCCGCGCGCCATCCGGTTTTGGTGCTTCGTGGCCTCGATGTGGTTCCCAACCGAATCGACATCGATGACGATCGGCGCGGCATCATTCTCACCGGCCCAAACGCGGGTGGAAAAACCATCACACTCAAGACCGTGGGACTGATGGCCTTGATGGTGCGTGCGGCGATCCCCATTCCTGCACGCGAAGACAGCCGGATCGATTGGATGGATCCCATCTGGGCCGTTGTTGGCGACCAGCAAGACGTGTCCGATGATTTGTCCACCTTCTCATCGCACCTGGTTGCACTTCGAAGCGCAATCGAACGGGCGCAACCGGGTGCACTGGTGCTGCTGGATGAGATCGCCATTGGAACGGACCCGAAGCAAGGCGCTGCACTTGCGCAAGCCGTGGTGGAACACCTCGTTGAGGCGGAATGCCGCACCGTGGTGACCACGCACTTCACCGAGCTCAAAGAATTGGCGGCTGAACATCCCGCCATGGCGCTGATGGGCGCGGTGTTTGCCGACGGTCGACCGACCTTCCGCATGGAGCCCGACCGCGTGGGCCGCTCGCACGCCCTGGCCGTCGCCCGCACCATGGGGATGCCGAGCACCGTGGTCGATCGCGCCGTCAGCCTGCTGGACAGTGAATCGAAGCGAATGGACGACCTGCTCACCCAGATTGAATCCGACCGTGAGCGCATCCATCAGACCCGCACCGACCTGGATGAACGGGTCCGAGCGTTCGAGTTCGAGCGGACTCGCCTCAACGAGCGGGAGGCGCGCCTTAACGCCCGTCGGGACCGCGAAGATGCCCTTGACCGCGATGCATTTCGCGCGAAGCTGAAGGAGCATGAGCGCACGATCAAAGACCGCATCAAGATGCTGCAAGGCGGCGGGATTCGCGAAGCACAAGCCGCACTCGATGACGTCAAGCGGCTTCGCAAAGACGCCCAACCCGCCCCACCGAAACTTCCCCCAACCGACGATGTTCCCATTCACGTTGGGGACACGGTGCGGCTTCTGCTTCTCAACGAACTCGCGACGGTGGTCAGCATCAAGGGCGCTCAGATCGAAGTCGAGATCCGGGGCAAACGGCTCCGCGCCAGTCGGGCGACCGTGCAGTTTGAGAAGCGATCGAAACCGGCGGCAATCGTGGCGCCAAAGCCGCTCGCGCGCGGTCCGTCGGGACCCGTCGACGTGCGCACCGATGCCAATACGCTTGACCTGCGAGGCAAGCGGGTGCACGAAGCACTCGACGATGTCGAAGCCTTTCTCGACGGACTGAGCCTGACCGAGCATGCCTGCGGCTACCTGCTGCACGGGCACGGGACGGGCGCATTGAAGACGGCGCTGCGCCAGTGGCTGCCGAAGAGTCGGTTTGGCCGACGCTGGCGAGCCGGAGGGCCCGACGACGGTGGCGATGCCTTCACCGTGGTGGAACTGTAGGCGAAAAACCCGAAAAGAACCTCAAATTTGGATGCCTCAGGCCGTTTGGTGACCACCGAGTGAAAATCCCTCGCGCACGCGAGGGGGCACACCCGCACCTTGGTAGGACCATTCTGGCCCCCCGCCGACACCCCGGAGGGTCATTCGAGGACATCATGAACCACGCTCTCTCTTTGCTCTCTGCCCTCGCCCTGGCTGGCTGCGGCGAACAAGTCACGGAAACCCGAAACGAAACCGACATTCGCGCGTTGACGGTTGAAATCGCGGCGCTTCGTGCCGAGGTCGACCAAGTCAAGAGTCGCGCGGCGCAGAACCAAGCCGCCATCGCGGATTGGCAGGACGACGTCGAGGCGCTGTGGACCATCGTGGGCGAAAACCAGAGTCGACTGGAGGAGAACTTTGCCACCGACAGCACCATGGAAGCCGACATTGCATCGGGTTCGGGTGCATTGGGAGCGCTTGCCGAGCGCGTGGATGCGATGGAGATTGCGGTCGCCGAGAACGAAATGGCACTCGCGACCACGTCGGCTCTGGCGGAAAAAGTGATCGTCAATCCGGCTGGCGACGTCGTGTTTTCAGACACCAACGTCTACATCCAAAACGGCACCGCCGCGACGGATGAAGTGAACGGCAAAGGAAACCTCATCGTTGGATACAGCGCCCCCATCGGAGGCGATGTTCGCGACGGCTCGCACAACCTGATCATCGGCGACGGCCACTCCTTTTCGGGACACTCGGGACTGGCGGTTGGTCAACGCCACACCCTGAGTGCGGACTTCGCCGTCGCTGCTGGCGGCTACGGCCACCAAATCGGCGGCGAATACGGCGTCGCCGTTGGGGGCCAATACAACGTCACCAACGGCACCTACGGCAGCGTGGTCGGTGGCGGGTTTGGTCTGGCCTCGGGCGCGTCGAGCAGCGTGTTCGGCGGAAGCGAAAACACAGCCACGGCCTTGTTCTCCAGCATCGTTGGCGGCCGGCTCAATGTGGCTTCGGGGGACTACGCGACGGTCGCCGGCGGTGAAATGGCGACGGTTGAAGCCGACTCTCGCACGGTGACTGGCGGCATCGTCATGGTCGAGGACGGGTCCGCAAGCGCGGCGGTGCTGGCCGAGCTCGATGCCGTGGCCACCGCCGTCACTGCATCCATTGACGCACTGGCCGCCACCGTAGACGGGGACCACGCGCCACGGCTGGAAGCCCTCGAAGAACAGGCCACTGCCCACGACGCGACCCTTGCCGTTCACGAAGCCGCCATTTCCGATACGGACGGGCAGATCGCGCTGGTCAACGCCGCGGTGACCGCAATGGAGACCGACCTCACCGCGCTGAATTCCGTGACGGACGGGCACGCGCTTCACCTCGACGACCTCGAATCCCGCGTATCCATCGCCGACGAACTGATGGCGGTCGTGAGCGTCGACGAGCGCGGGGATGTCGTGTTCGAGGGCACAAACCTGGTCGTTCAGAACGGCACCGGTCGCACCAATGAAGCCAATGCCTTCGGCAACATTGTGCTTGGCTACAATGCCTACGACGGCGAGGACCGCACGGGCTCTCACAACATTGTGATGGGCGACCACCATGCCTATGCCGGAACCAGCATCTTGATGATCGGCGAAGGCCACCGAACGAGCGGACACGGCTCGGCAGCCTTGGGGGGCGAGAGCAACCTCCTCACCGGCCAACAGGCGGTGGTCATTGGTGGCATCAACAACGAGGTGTCCGGAGCAATGGCGGCCAACCTCGGCGGTTCCAACAACACCGTCATCGGTGCATACGCGATCGCCTTGGGTGGATACGAGAACGCGGCCGAAGCGGAGTACTCGGCGGCGGGACCAGGGCGCTCCAACACCGCCTCGGGCAGCCACTCGGCCGCCATGGGAGGGGGCCTGAACGTGGCCACAGGCGACACAAGCGCCGTGTTCGGGGGCTATGCGGTCGAAGCCGAGGGCTCGTTTGACCTGGGGACCGTGACGGCCCTCGAAGCCATCGTCGCAGCCGAACAACTGCGACTCGATGACGCCATCACCGACATCGACGGTGTCTCAGGAGTCGCCCTGGCCAACGGGGAACGACTCGATGACCTCGACGCACTGACTGTCGAACTGGGCAGCGCCATCGACGACCTCGCTGCCACCGATGCCGCCCTGGAAGCAACCGTCACCGATTCGGCCGATGCCATAGAGGCCTTGACCGAGAGCATCGGCTCGGAGCGCGATGAGCGAATCGCTGCCGATGACACGGCGACAGCCGCCATCGCCGCCTTGGGTGCGACCGACGATGCAATGCTCTCCAGCATCGCCGACACCGATGTGACGACGGCCACGCTGACCGCGTCGCTGGCGTCTGCGGAGGAACGCCTGGAGACCGAGACGGCGCGAATCGACGCCATCGAACCCGACATCGCCACACTGCAGTCGGATGTTGCGGTTCTTGAGGCCCACAAAGCAGACACGCAGCCATTCTTTGATGTCGTCGAAGTGGAGGCGGACTCCATCGTCATCACCGGGGCCAACCTTGAACTGCGCAACGGCAGCGGCGAAACCGAGGTGGCAAATGGGACCGGAAACTTGATCCTTGGCTACAACGGTTCAGAGTCCTTTGCGGAAGAACGTTCGGGCTCGCACAACATCGTGATTGGCGACAAGCATGCCTACACGGCCACTGCCGGAATCGTCACCGGAGAAGAAAGCCAGCTCGCTTCCAACCACGCCGTAATTTTGGGCGGGTCGGGCCACACAGCAGCCGCCCGAGGCTCGGTCATCGCCGGCGGCGTTGGACACCAAACGGAGAGCACCGGCGCGGTCTTGGTGGGCGGGCAGTTCAACACCGCCTCGGGGGGCTGGGCGGCCATCTTGGGCGGTGCGTACAACGCCGCTACGGGCACCAATTCAACCATGCTCGGCGGACACACCAATCAGGCGTCATCGGAACACGCCGTCGCCTTGGCCGGCCACACCAATGTCGCTGCCGCATCGCACGCCTTGGTCCTCGGCGGCACCGACCAAACGGCTGAGGAGGCACACGGCATTGTTCCCATCAACGCCATGGAGACCGCCATCGAAGCCCTCGAGACCTTCACGTCCACCCTTGACTCCGATGTGGCGGAGGACATCGCCAGCAACAGCAGTCGGCTGGATACCCTCGAAGGCGACGTGGTTGCTGTCGATGCCAGCGTGACCGACAACGCCGCAGCGATCGCAACAAACGGCACCCACATCGCGGGACTTCAAGCAAAAGCCGACGCCCTCGACACCGACATCGAGGCGCTTGAAAGCGAAGATCTGGAACTGTGGGAAGGCATCGACGATCTGGACACCAGTCGGGACGTGGCCGACGCGTTCCTCAGCTACGTGACCGTCTCCTCAACCGGTGACATTGTGTTCGAGAACACCAACCTGGTGATCCGCAACGGGACCGGCACGACCGACGGCGATCCGAATGGCACGGGCAACCTGGTGATCGGCTACAACGAGATCGACGAAGACTCGAGTCGCACGGGGTCGCACAACCTGGTGCTCGGCATCGCGCACAGCTACACGTCCTACGGTGGCATCATCTCGGGCCAAAACAACGTTCAAAACGGAGAAATGGCGTCCATTCTCGGCGGTACAGGCAACACCGCGAACGCCAACAACTCCGTGGTTGTTGCGGGTCAAAGCAACGTCACCACCGGTGAGAACAGCGCCGTTGTTTCCGGCAACAGCAACAATGCTGAGGGCACCTCCAGTGTGGTGGTTGCGGGCATGTCGAACATTGCATCGGGGCTCTACAGCACCATCGTTTCCGGCAACGCGAATGACACCACTGGACTGTATTCCGTCGTCGTCGGTGGGGGTTCGAACGAGGCTTCGGGGAACTCCGCCGTCGTGGTCAGCGGCCAGATGAACCAGGCCACAGCGAATTCTTCGGCGGTCCTCACCGGAAAGAGCAATGCGGCGAACGCCAGCACGAGCGGCATTGTCGCCGGGTGGTTGAACGAGACCGGAGCTCAACATGCGGCGGTGCTGGGAGGCTACGACGGCGTCGCGAGCGGCGACTATTCGGCCGTGGGCGGCGGGTTCAAGAACGACGCGACGCACACCGGCTCCTGGGTAGCGGGTGAATACTCGTCGTCGACGGGCCTCTACTCCGTCGTGATCGATGATGTCAGCCATCCAGTTGGTTCATCCGACTAGCCGGTTACACCGGGGTCATGACCGACTTCAACACCATCGCCCTCGAATGGGTCGCCACCGACCCCGACCCCCTCACGAAACAAGCGGGCCAAGCGCTCTTGGATTCCGGCGACTCCGCCATCATCGCGGACCACTTCGGACGCCGACTGGCGTTCGGTACCGCCGGAATGCGCGGCCCGTTGGGGCCGGGACCCAATCGCATGAATCGTGCCTTGGTCCGTCGGGTCGCCCAGGCCTTGGGCGCGTACCTGATCGACACCGTGGATGGCGCCACGGAGCGCCCCATCGTGGTCGGCTTTGATGGACGCCACGGGTCCCGAGCGTTCGCCGCTGACTCGGCCGGCATCTTGATGAACCAGGGATTCACCGTCTACGCCTTCGACGCCGTGTGCGCGACCCCGCAGCTCGCCCATGCGATCACGCACCTCAATGCCGTTGCGGGCATCATGGTGACGGCGAGCCACAACCCTCCCCAAGACAACGGCTACAAAGTTTACTGGGGAAATGGCGCTCAGATCATCCCGCCCCATGATGCGGGCATCAGCGCCGCGATCGACGCGATTGACCACTGTCCAGAGCCCGGCTCTGACCCACCCCTCCCGATTCCAGAGTCCGTTTGGTCCGACTACATTGACCGGGTCCTCTCGCTCCGCGTCCGCCCCGCCACGGGGGTGCGCGCTGTCTACACCGCCATGCACGGGGTCGGATGGCGCCCGCTGAAGGCCATCTTGGATGCGGCGGGTCACACCGATGTGCACCCGGTCGCCGCACAGCGCGATCCCGACGGTGACTTTCCAACGGTGCGATTCCCCAACCCCGAAGAGGACGGTGCCCTCGACCTGGCCATCGCGCACGCCCAAGACCTGGGTGCCGAGCTCATCGTGGCCAACGACCCCGACGCAGACCGGCTCGCGGTTGCGCTTCAGGATGCCGATGGACGATGGGTTCGGCTCACCGGGAACCAGGTGGGCGCGTTACTCGCCGAAGAGTTGTTGGCACACGGCCCGGCGCACCCGCAACGCATGGTCGCAACCACCATCGTCTCGACCATCTTGTTGAAGAAAATCGCATCCCGTCATGGGGCAATCTGCGGCGAGACGTTGACCGGCTTCAAGTGGTTGGCCAACCTTGCATTGGCCCACGATGGCCCGTTTGTCTTGGGGTTCGAGGAAGCACTGGGGTACAGCGTCGGCGATGTGGTCCGCGACAAAGATGGGTTGTCCGCGACCCTCCTGCTGCTCGATCTGGCTTCAACACTGAAGGCCCGGGGCCTCACCTTATGGGATGCCCTTGCACGACTTGATGCCACCCACGGTGCGCATCGCAGCGCACAGCTGGCGATCAAACTGGATGGCGAAGCGGGCGCCCGGGCGATTGAGGGTGTGATGCGCATGCTTCGCACACATCCACCCAGCGAGCTTGCGGGGAGCGATGTCGTCTACATGCGCGACCTTCAGTCGCGGATCGGCATCGACTGCACGACCGGTGCCTCATCCGAAGTCATGCTCCCTGCAAGCAACGTGATGGAGTTCACGCTTGGTGACGGAACTCGGGTGCTGGCGCGACCGTCGGGGACCGAACCCAAGATCAAATTCTATGTCGAAGCCGTCGGCAAGACCGGAGCCGAGGCGGATGCACGCACGGCCGAAGTCATTCGCGCCGTCCGCAAGTACGCAAAGCTGTAGCGCTACTGGCTGAACTCGTTGACGGCGCCCATCCACTCCTCGTGGCTGACGGTGCGGTCGCGCACTTCTTTGTTGGCCTCATCGACGTCGACCAGGTCGATGACCAACAACGCAGCCAGTTGCGAGATGAGGCCTTTGTGTTCCGTGTCTTCGGGCAGCTTGCTCTCGGTCTGAGACTGCAAGCGTTCAAAGCCGACCGAGTCACCACCACCGCTGACTTCGGCAAACAACTCGTTGGCCTTGGCTTGAATCTCGGACGTACCCGCACCGGGACCCAACTCTCCAATCATGTGTGACTTGAGCTCTTCAACCATGGTCTGAAATTCAACCCAGTCGACGTTGCCGTCCTTGTTGGCATCGAGTGTTTCCATGACCTTGTCGGCCACTCCACCGATCTTGGCACTGCGAAACCACTCGCCCTCGGCAAACTTCAACTCGTGCTCGAGGTACCGCTTAAGGTCTTCCGAACCGAACCCGACGCCGGCAGGGTCGGTGTTGCTTTCCGAGACCCCGGCAATGCGATTGAACGCCCGACCGAGGTTCCCCGAAACCTTCAGCAACCGCTGCCGTTCCTCGTTGCTCACCTCTTCCAGGGTGGCCGCATCTTCCAAACCCATTGAGTTGGAAGACCCGCTTGACGAGGACGTCTCGGTCGTTTGACTGGTGTTTCGGCGGTCGTAATCGGACATGGCATAACCATAGGCACCCCACCCTTCGCTGTACACCCCCTGCGGCCAAAATATCGCACCCTGGTGCGATATTTACCGCCGCGAAGGGCCGATGCGTGTTCGGGACGCACCGTCTGTCGCGGGGGCGGCCGCGATGGGGGTTGCCCAAACCGTGAAAAACGGTGACGAGGAGCCATGAACTTTGACCCTCCATTGGTGCGCGGAACCTTGGTCCGACGGTACAAGCGGTTTTTGGCGGACGTTGAGTTGGATGATGGAAGACTCATCACGGCCCATTGCCCCAACCCGGGGTCCATGAAGACCTGCGCCGAACCCGGATGGACCGCTTGGGTCACCCCAGCAACCAACCCCAAACGGAAACTTCAATGGACCTTGGAAATGCTGGAATCCGACCGCGGTCCGATTTTGGTGAATACCGGACGCCCAAACCGCATCGTGGAAGAAGCGATCGAGTCTGGGGCGGTTGCCGAACTGACTGGGTACGCCACGCTGCGCCGAGAGGTTGCCTACGGCACGGGCAGCCGCATCGACTTGCTGTGCTCCGACCCCAATCGACCGGATTGCTACGTCGAAATCAAGAACGTCACCTACTTGATCGCCGAGGGACTCGCGGCGTTCCCCGATGGGGTGAGCAAACGAGCGACCAAGCACATGGAGGAGCTCACGCACATGGTCGCAGCGGGGCATCGAGCGGCAGTGTTCTTTTTGGTGTCGCGCACCGATGCGACGGCAATGAGGCCGGCCGACACCATCGACCCCGCATACGGAGCAGCCCTGCGCGACGCAGTAAGCCGGGGCGTTGAGGCCATTGCCTACCGCCTGGAGTTTGATGCGAACCGGGTCTTCACCGGACCCCGGATTCCCATTGAGTTGTGAACCGCCCGGGCTGGTCCGCGCGGAGTTCGCGTCGCCGATGGGTCGCCTGATTGCGATGGTGAAGGACGACACGCTAGTGGGCTTGATGTGGCCAGACCGGGAAGAAGCCACCCTGGCCCACTTGAACCGCCACCGCAGTATGGTCCGAGCCATCGATGGCGACCTGCCCGGGTCAATTGCGGAGCCATTGTCTCGCTACTTTTCGGGGTCACTGAAGGCGTTGAGCGCCATCGAGGTGAACCCGGCCGGCACGGCGTTTCAGCGACGCGTTTGGCGGGAACTCCAAGCGATTCCACCGGGCACTGCTGCGTCCTACGCCGACGTGGCTGCGCGGCTGGGATGCCCGACTGCCGTGCGGGCGGTGGCCAATGCCAACGGACGCAATCCGATCCCGATCGTCATTCCCTGCCACCGCGTCATCGCAACGGGCGGCGGTCTGGGAGGGTTCTCATCCGGTGCGGATCGGAAAGAATGGCTGCTGCGCCATGAGCGGTTCCTCACGGGTTGAACAGCACCCAGACCTTGCCTTTTCCGGAGGGCATGTTTCCCTGCCAGCCACTGACCAAGAGGTCGGGCATCCCGTCGCCGTTGAGGTCACCCGCCCCGGAGACTCGGTATCCAGCCGCATCGCCGTCGGCTTCGCCAATCCAGCTTGCGTGCGCGTCCCCCAAATCATGGGTTCCCGGCCCTTCCAGGAGGCCAATTCGGACCAAATACGCCTTTCCAAGGTCGATCCGGCGTTCGGAAGGAACACCGTACCGGAACGAGCCGACAATGAGGTCGTTGACGCCATCCAGGTCCACGTCTCCCGCGAGCGATGCGGAAAATCCAGCCCAGTGCTCCTCTCGTTCTCCCACAAAGCCGTAGCTTGCCTCGTCCAGGACGCGGGTGGCACCGTCGCCCATGTCCGCTGCCGTTGCCACGTAGACTTTTCCAGCATTTCTACCGGCTTCATCGTTTCCAAATGCGCCAACCACAAGGTCTGCCAGCCCATCGCTGTCCACGTCCCCCATGCCGTGGGTGCCGTACCCAAGCAAGTCGCCACCGGCCTCGGGCAGCCAGGCGCGACTGACGTCCCCCAACGCCAACGTCCCGCCCCGCTCCGGCAGTTCTTCTGCGGTCACCACGTACAGCTTGCCCGACCCCACCTGACCGGTCGGACTCTCGACGTTGCCCGCATCTTTGTTGAGCAGCGCGACGGTCAAGATGTCATCGAGCCCGTCGCCATCCACATCTCCAGCAGGC
>JAYZVA010000103.1:0-9625 GCA_036156175.1 Myxococcota bacterium | reverse complement strand
AGTTTGCGGAGGCGCTTGCGCGGCCCGAGTCTCTCTTGGAGTTGTTGCTGACCCGTACACGGGGTCGACACGGGGCATCTCCACAAGGGAAGCAGCGGACGGTCGAGGATTTGGCGCCCATTGTGCGCCTGTACGAGTCGGCGGCGCAGCAGGCCGTCATCGGCCGGTTGTCCAGTGCCTTGGCGCTGAGCGAGAGCGTCATCCGCGAATGGGTCGGGCGCGCGCGGGCCGGAACCCCCGATCGCTCCGACCCCACGGCGGCGCAAGTGGCGCGTTGGAATGGCTCGAAGGCGCTAAATCAGCTGTTTTGGTTGTTGATCCATCACCACGACCTGGTCGCACCTGAAATCGTGATTGCAGACCCCGATCCTGACGTAATCACGGATTACGAGCCGGCTCAGGTGGCGTTCGCGATGCTGCTCAAAGGGGACCCCATCACGGCCATTATGGATTTTGTTGACGACGAAAACATCCGCCGCGTACTGATAGCAGCAGCGAGCAGAGAAACGCTAATTCCGGCCGCAAACGCCAAGAATGCCGTACGCCAAAACCTGGACTCGCTGCTGATTGTCCGGATTGACCAACAGTTGCAGGAGCTTCAAACCGAAATTGCTGCTTGCAACAATCAGTCTGACACGTCAAGCTATTTTAGCCTGATAGAAAAACTTCAGGCCCTCCAGAAGAGGAAGCATGCAATCCAGACCCGTTTTGCTCAATAGCGCAAGTGCCGCCCCAGCGCGGGGATTCGTCCCTGCACCGGTAACGCCGCCTCTTTCTGCGAACTTGCTGTTGCTGTCGCCCCGGTGGAATTTTGCTCGATAGAAAATTCCACGGTTCCCTGCTGTGTCGAAAAATAGTTGAAGAGGTCAGACCATGTTGAAAGACAAGGATCTTAAAGAAATCCAAGGACTCATCTCCGTGGGTAAGGAGCGTGGATACGTGACTTACGAGGAGATGAACAATGTGTTGCCAACCCATCTCGTTTCGGACGACCAACTCGACGATGTGATGATCTTGTTCAACAAGATGGACATTGAAGTGGTCAACCAGGTGAAGGCGGCCCGCAAAAAGGGCGCCATGCCGGAAGAGGCGCCACCCGAGAAAAAACCGGCAAATGGCCGGAGCAGCGACCCGGTGCGAGTGTACCTGCGGAAGATGGGCACCGTTCCGTTGTTGTCGCGCGAAGGCGAGATCGAAATCGCAAAGCGGATCGAGGAAGGCGAGTTCATTGTGGACAACGCGGTCCTGACGAGCCCCATCACCAATCGCATCCTTCTTCGCCTGATTGCAGCCGAAGAGGAACGGTGTGAGAAGGCGGTTCGCGGCGGCAAGCGTCCGCGCCGGACGAAGAGCAGCGAGGGCAAGAGCCTCCCTGAGGTGCACGAACAAATCATGGATTTGTCGGCAGCCCGTCAGAAAATCCTGAAGGACTTGGTTCGGGCCAAAAGCAAGAAACGTCAACGCGAGTTTCAAGAGCAGCTTGACGAGGCCGGCGCCGTCTTGATGGCGAAGGTGAAGACCATCGAAATTCCCAACCCCGTCATGGCGCAGGTTTGCAAAGAGATTCAGCTTGCATGGGACCAAATCGCGCGCTGTGAACGAGCCATTGGAGCCGTTGCCCAAGAGGCCAATGTTGAGGTCAAGGACCTGCGGCGGATGATTCGCAAAGTGCGACGGACGCCGGACCGAGGCGGCGCCGAAGTGGTCGAAACGACCGGAATCAGCGTCCACGACTGGGCCGAGTTTGACAGCCGCGTGCGGCGCGAACTTCGGCGGATTCGGAAGGTAGAAGACATGATCGAAGTCGAACAGGACCAGCTCCGTGAGTTGGCCCTCGACGTCCGCCGTGGCACCGCCATCGCCGAACAGGCAAAGTGCGAACTGGTGGAAGCCAACCTCCGGTTGGTCGTGTCGATTGCCAAAAAGTACACCAATCGCGGATTGCAGTTCCTTGACTTGATTCAGGAAGGGAACATTGGACTGATGAAGGCGGTTGAAAAGTTCGAGTACCGCCGGGGATACAAGTTTTCGACTTACGCGACTTGGTGGATCCGTCAGGCCATCACTCGCGCCATTGCCGACCAAGCTCGGACGATCCGCATCCCCGTGCACATGATTGAGACCATCAACAAACTCGTCCGGACTCAACGGCATCTAATTCAGGAAATGGGCCGCGAGCCGCTTCCGGAGGAGATTGCGGAGAAGATGCACATTCCCGTGGAGAAGGTGCGCAAGATTCAAAAAATCGCAAAGGAGCCCATTAGTCTGGAGACGCCGATCGGCGAAGAAGACGACAGCCACTTGGGCGACTTCATCGAAGACAAGAACATCGCGTTGCCCACGGAAAACGCGGTGACCCACAGTCTGGAAGACACGGCTCAGAAAGTCTTGGCCACGTTGACTCCGCGGGAGGAGCGGGTGCTTCGGATGCGGTTCGGCATTGGCGAACATTCTGACCATACCCTCGAAGAGGTTGGACAAGACTTCGACGTGACACGGGAGCGGATCCGCCAGATTGAAGCGAAAGCGCTTCGCAAGCTGCGTCACCCGAGTCGGAGCAAACGGCTGGCCGCGTTCATCGACAACTAAACGGTCGAGATGTCGTACAGAGGCCGAAGCGGTGAGGGTCCTTTCATCGCCTCGGCCTCTCGCTTTTTGGAGTGCTGGGGCGGCAGCAGGGACTCTGGGTCGTCATCCGTACACGCATTCGTTAGGACAAACGCTCAAGGGCCTATAGCTCAGTTGGTCAGAGCACCCGGCTCATAACCGGAGTGTCCCAGGTTCGAGCCCTGGTGGGCCCACCCTTTTCTCGGCGGAGCGCTGTGTGCACCCAGACCTCGACCTCCTTGTGCGGCTTTGGGGCCACGACGAGCGCGTGGACAGCGCACGCGCTCGTGCTGCAGCGCTCAAGGCTGATGTTGGCCGAATCGAGGAAGAAATCCGCAGCATTGGGGAGCGGATGTCGGACCTGGCCAAGGAACTGGCGCATGTGGGCCAGCAAGAGGCCGAGGCCAGCCGCACTTTGGGTCGTTACATCGAGCGTCGGGACCGTGCTGCTGTGTTGCTGAAGGGCGGTCAGGTACTGGATTACACAGCGGTTCAAAAGCAGCTGGATCAATGCACAGCGCTGGTCGATGAACTGGAATCTCAAGTCCTCGAGTTCATGGAACAACGGGAAGAGATGGTTGAGCGGGGGTCGGCGCTGGAAGCGCAGCAGGAAGAAGCAAAAGATGCCAAAGGTCGGGCACACGAGCGATGGGTCGTCGATGGGAGAGTGATTCGGTCGGAGATCGAAGCAGTTTGGCCGCTGCGCCAGGCCGCCCATGACGAGCTCAATCGCGAACTGGCCACGAAGTACGACAGCTTCCGTGCCCGTGGCATGGTCCCGCTGGCGGTCATGGGGGATGAGGCCTGCACCCAATGCCATGTGGTCGTTCACGGTCAAATTCGCATCGAAGTCAACAGCGGGCGGCGCCTTCACCAATGCAGAGGGTGCGGCCGATGGCTGGTGCCAGCGGTGGATGCCGAAGAGTAAACGACGATGGACGTTTGCCGCTGGGGCGCATAGGCTCGATGTGTTCGAGAACAACTGACGATCGCCGGTCGTCTTTGCGACGGGAGGAAAGTCCGGGCTCCACAGGACAGAATGCTGGGTAACACCCAGTCGGGGCGACCCGAAGGCAAGTGCAACAGAGAGTAGACCGCCACCCACGGGTCCGGTTTTGCCGGGTCCAGTCAGGATTACGGCAGCCGGGTATTCTGATGAATACGGTAAGGCTGAAAGGGTGCGGTAAGAGCGCACCGGCGGCCTTGGTGACAAGGTCGGCCAGGTAAACCCCATTCGGAGCAAGGCCAAATAGAGAAGCATTTTTCGGAGTGGTCCGCTCCTCGCTTCTGGGTGTGCCGCTCGAGTCCATCGGTAACGGTGGACCTAGATGAATGATCGTCGCTGGGGCAAGGGAGACCGAGCCCCAGAACAGAACTCGGCTTATGGTGTTGTCGAACCGGTCCCCCTCGGGGGACCGCTACACTTTTGATACAACCGGAGACGGACCGATGAGTAAAATTCGCGATGAAGCACTGGATTATCATTCACGAGGTCGGAAGGGGAAAATCGAAGTAAATGCCTCGAAGCCGCTGCTGACCCAGCGCGACCTCTCTCTGGCCTATACGCCGGGTGTGGCTGAGCCCTGTCGCGACATCCACAAGGATCCCGAGTTGGCCTACGACTACACGGCCAAAGGAAACTTGGTGGCTGTGATCACCAACGGTACTGCGGTCTTGGGGCTGGGGAACATTGGTGCGCTTGCGGGGAAGCCCGTCATGGAGGGCAAAGCGAACTTGTTCAAGAAGTTCGCGGATATCGATGTGTTTGACATCGAAGTGGATGAGACCGATACCGAAAAGTTCATCTCGGCAGTGAAGGCCATTGCTCCCACGTTCGGCGGGATCAACCTCGAGGACATCCGGGCCCCGGAGTGTTTTGAAATTGAGCGGCGACTGCAGGAGGAGTGCGACATCCCTGTATTCCACGACGACCAGCACGGGACCGCAATGATCGCATCCGCCGCGCTGATCAATGCCGTGGCTCTGACCGACCGTGACATGGGCAAGATCACGGTTGTGTTCTCCGGGGCCGGCGCAGCGGCGGTGGCGACCGCCCGCTTGATGATCCTGTTGGGCGTAGAGAAGAACAACATTTTCATGTGCGACTCCAAGGGGCTCATTGCCGAAAATCGGGACGACCTCTCGGATGCAAAGCGAGAATGGGCGCAGCCAGGCGACCGGTTGTCATTGGCCGAGACCCTGGTCGGAAAAGATGCGTTCCTCGGACTTTCGGTGGGCGGGTTGCTGAAAGGAGACATGGTGAAGGCCATGGCTCCGCGTCCCATCGTCTTCGCAATGGCCAACCCCGACCCCGAAATTACGCCGGACGAAGCCAAAGCGGCCGTTCCCGATGCCATTGTCGCCACGGGTCGATCCGACTACCCAAACCAGGTCAACAACGTCCTTGGGTTCCCGTTCATTTTCCGCGGTGCACTCGACTGCCGGGCGCGCAAGATCACCGAAAAAATGAAGGTGGCAGGCGTTCAGGCCTTGGCGGAGCTGGCACGCACCGACGTTCCCGACAGTGTACTGACGGCCTACGGACTCGAAGCCCTCGAGTTTGGACCCGACTACCTGATCCCAAAGCCGTTTGACCCGCGTGTGCTGCTGTGGGTCGCACCTGCAGTCGCACAGGCTGCGGCGGATAGTGGGGTTGCCCGCAAACCCATTGCAGACATGGATGCCTACCGCCAACACCTCGAGCGAAAGATCGAGCGTTCGAAGGAGGTCATCCGACCGCTCATCAATCGTGCGCAGGGGTGCAACGCGCGCATTGTGTTCCCCGATGGTGCGCACCCCAAAATCCTGCGGGCGGCCCAACTGCTGGTGGACGAACGCATTTGCCAGCCGGTCTTGGTCGGCCAAGAATGGAAGGTGTTGAACCGTGCCAAGCAAGCCAACGTCGACCTGGCCGGCATCGACATCGTCGAGCAAATTGAAGACGAAACATTCGACAAATACGCGAAGGCGCTCTGGGAGTCTCGCCAGCGCAAGGGCATGACCTTGAGTGCGGCCCGTCAGGAACTGCGCAATCAGACCTCGTACGGAATGATGATGGTTCAGCAGGGCGATGCCGATGGGCTGCTCGGTGGACTGGCCACTCCCTACCAGAGCACGATTCGGCCCGCGCTCCAGGTCCTCGGAAAGGCTCCAGATGTCTCATCGATTAGCGGTGTGTACGTGATGCTGTTCAAGGGCCGTCGGTTTTACTTCGGCGACTGCACGGTGAATGTCGACCCAGACGCAGCGACGTTGGCCCAGATTGCTCAAAACACCGCCACGGTGGCACGGCAGTTTGGCGACTCGCCGCGCGTGGCGCTCCTGTCCTACTCCGATTTCGGCGAAAACCGTGGATACGCGGATGTGGATAAGGTCGCGCAGGCATTGTCGATCCTCCGAGCGACGGATCCCGACCTGGTGGTCGATGGCGAGATGCAGGCGGACACCGCAGTGAACGAGCATCGGGCGATGACCGACTTTCCGTTCAGTCAAATCCGCGGCGACGCCAATGTCCTCATTTTTCCGAATCTTGCCAGCGGAAACATTGCGTACAAGTTGTTGCGCGAGCTGGGTGGAGCGACCGCTGTTGGTCCGGTATTGGTGGGGCTACCGCACCCAGTCAACGCCCTGGCGCTGGGGGCCACGGTGGATGACATCGTCAACATGGCGGCGATTACGGTGAACCAAATCATCAGCCGCGGACGGAATCAATGAGTGCACCCGAACTGGTGCGGCTGGCCCACCTCCTCGAGGGTGTGGAGGCGGAGGACCGCAGCAATCGGGCTGTCGTATGGTTGCTCGACGGCGGGATGTTTCCCAACGAGTTGGACATCGAAGACGCACTGACCGCGGTTGAAGCGGCCAAGCGCATGGCGCTGATGAATCACCTCGCAGTGGCCAAGAAGTCCGCGGACAAGCGCATCAAAAAGGAGGCTGCCCGCGCGATTCACAGCCTCAAGAGTCAGGGGCACCAGGCACCAGAAGACCCGACGCCGAGCGGCTGGACGTTGGGTTCCGAAGAGCGGGAAATGCCGCAGCCCGTCGGGTTGCTGGGGTTGCCTCAGGGAGACGGGTACTTTCCGTACATCCTTGTCGCGTACAACCGGAGTGGCGCGGTCGTGGCGGCCGGTGTTGCGGGGTCGGGTCAGGGGTTTCAAGATGCGGATCACGCCCGTGTTGGTCGTTCGAAAGCAAGACAGATCATCGACAATGCACGGAAGGACCACAACCTGGTCGAAGTGCCTGTTCACATCGCGCTGCACTTTTGCGAGCGGGCCTTCGAGGAGGGTGGTGGTGAGCGTCCCCACGGCTGGTCGGAGTTGTTGGGCTCGATCGAAGATGGCACCAAAAATACCGCGCGGCTTATTGACCCGTTGTCGCGGCAGGATGCGACACTCGACACTCAAAAGATGAAGCAAGTCGACCCTCTGTTGGAGGGCGATCACCGCGTGGTTTTTAACCTCGAGGATCGAATCAGTGGACCGGCCGTTGATGCCGTGATGGAAGTGTTGGATAGCCAACTGTCGGTCGATGACGACGACAAGAAACGTCGGGTGGCGGCGGAGGTGGCATCGGCTGTCGACCGCGCGTTCGATGGGCATGCAAGAACGACTTGGATTCTCGCGATGGATGTCATTTCCGCGATTGCTGAGGTGGCTGAGTGGAACGACGTCGTTCCGGCGGCACGTCACAATGCATTGGCACTTCGGGCTGGCCGAAAGGGGAGCGATATCCCGTTTTTCCGGATCTGGGCGGAGCGCCAGCTTGCGGCCGTCGGTGAAATGATTCTGGCGGTTCGGTCTGGCCGGGAGATGCCGCTTCAGTAGTAAACGGCCTGGACCCCAGTTGCGATGTGGATTCCGCGGAGCGCATGGGCCGAGTCTCCGATCACATCGAGAAAGAACTGGTGGTTCTCGCTCTTTGCGACCGAAAGGTTCTTGTAGACGCCAAGCGCCTCGAGTTGTCGCACACTGCGTGCGACCTCTCGGATGAGTGGAGCGAGGTCGTTGGTCCATGCCGTACGATGTTGCTCCAATACTGCGATTCGGCCAATCGTCTCGAGCGTGTGACCGGTGAGCTTGAGCCGTTGAACGGCCAACGGGATCCTGTACTTCGGGTTTGCCTCCATGGCCGCGTCAATCTGGGCCAACTCGATTGGGAACCGAAACTTCAATCGGGTCAGCTGTTCGTGCACTGAAGCCGAATCGTGGGGGATTGGGAACCCCCGCAAGCCGGCATGGAGCACGCCTTGAATCAGGTGCGCTCCTCCGCAGGTGTACTTAAAGATCCCCTGACGTCGTTTGACGAAAGAACCGCCTTTGGCTTGAGCCTCGGCAATGAACGCGGTGTCGCGCGCCAATGCTCGAGCGAGTTGTGTTGAAAAGTCGGATAGGGTGCCTGCCGCACATTGGGCGCCATCGCGAGTCGGTGCAGCCCAAGTGGTGCCCGGTTCGGTCCATGAACTGATGGCCATGAGGGCCCACGCGCCGTCGTTGTCATCGCCCAGGGATGATGAGCGCGAATCCGGAGTCATCCACATCGAATGCAGCGTACCGCGGTACAGGTCTGCGACGGTATGCGGGTGCCCATCGACGGTCACCGATCGGGTGGCGTCAACGCCCGCGTCGATGAGCGCCTTGAGCATCAGACTGGGGTGTGGCTCGACCCGAACGGTTCCTTTCGATGCGGGAAAGGCCAGCGCGTGGGTGTCGCCGATGGGGATGCGGACCGCGTATTCCGAGAACAGCCAGTCCACCGCGTTTGCTCCGTTGGTCAGTTCAAGGTCCGCACCCATGCCCACGATGGCGTGCCCAACGGCCCACGGAATCGCCGGGTCAAGCGCGTTTGCTTGCAGCGAGTCGCGCAGTGTGCTGACGGCTTGCTTCTCGTTGGCCCCGAGCAACGCGGGGCTTGCGATGCGCTTTGCAACTGGGGTGTGGGACGGTCCTGGAATCGTCACACACGATTCGGGGTCCGGTGGTGCGACCGGGGCCGGCGTGCCGCCGCACGCGAACGCGAGGAGCCAAAGCACTACTCGGTCACCCCGGCCTCGTCGTCCATCTTCGCTTGCAGGGCGTCGACAGTTTCAATCCGGTCGTCGGACAAGAAGAACACCATCCCTTCTCGAACAGCGATTCGCGGGTGCTTGAGTGGTCGCATCACGGCGTCGACGGAAAAGTCAATTTTCCCTGGCTTTTTGAACTTGATGACGGTCCCAGCATCGGTCAAAATCCAAAGCTTGTTTTTCTCATCAAAGGCCATGTCAAAGTCTTCGTGGCCGCGGCCGATTTGTTCGGATGGGATCACCGTTCCGTGTCGAAATCCTTCGGGGTGGTATTGAATCACTTCGGTGGAGAAGCCCATCAGGACGTTGTCTTTGGAGTCAACTTCCACCGACCGGGGCGCCCCATCGCTGATGGTCCAAGCGGCCAACTCTTCGGATTGCAGGCTGTGCAGGCGCGCTTGATTCTGAACGATGGCGAGCAACGCTTTGCGTTTCGGGAGATAGACCAAGTACCCGTCTCCGCCAAGTCCAGCCCGGGCAGGTTTGGTGGTCGTGAGGGTCCAAGACACCACGGGGCGTCCCTCCGCATCAAATACCTGGACCCGACTTTTCGCATCGAGCACCGCGAATCCAGGGCCCTCTTTGGTTGGAATCAGGGCCACATCGAGGGGATTGTGAAACTCTCCGATTCCCGACCCGCTCTTGGCGCCGCTGGCGTACCACGGACGTCCGGTGGAGAACCATGCATCGGACAAATCGGCGCCCGGTCCCCATTGTTTTTCGGCTCGTCCGTCCAGGCTGAACCGCTGGATTCGATTGTTGCCGGTGTCGGCGACATACATGTTCCCCAGTGCATCCATTTCCATGGCGAGCGGCTCACCAAAGCTCCGCAGGCCACCGAGGTTCCATCCTGTCTCGCCCCAAAAGGGCACATTGGTATGCTGGTTGCCGATCAGGTCTTGGTAGGCGACCAGCATTTCAGCGGTCTGCCGGGCTTCATTTTCAACGTCCCCG
>JAYZVA010000102.1:0-20439 GCA_036156175.1 Myxococcota bacterium | reverse complement strand
CGCACGCTCTCCTTGAGGCGGTCGACCACCGTCAACAACCCGTTCTCACCGACCTGCGCAACCACCATATGGAAGCTGTTCGACCCCAAATCGAGGGCCGCGTATTGGTTCCCGGTCGCCGGGGATTCAGGAGTGTCCATGGGTCGACCATACACCATGTGCACGCCTCGACAGGCCCGACCCTGCGCGATGATCGTACCGTGCGGTCAATTCGCAGGTTACGCAATTCTCAGAGTAAACACCCCAAGCAAAGGACTGCTATGAGCCAAGATCAACTTCAAGTCAGCGAAGAGGAGTCTCGCCGCGTCGCCGAAGAATCCCGCGAGACAACATGGAAAAATCCCAGCTTCATGAAGGAGCTGTTCCTCGGAAACTTCCGATTTGACCTGATTCATCCCTACCCAGAGCGCACCGAGTGGCGTCCCGAGTTCGAAGCCTTCTTCGAAAAACTTCGGGTGTTTCTCCGAGACGAGTGGGATGCCGTGGAAGTTGATCACACGGGCGAGTACAACCCCGAACACGTCGCCAAGCTCGCCGAGATGGGCGCATTTGGCATGAAGATTCCCACCGAGTACGGCGGCCTTGGGTTCGACCAACTCGAATACGCGCAAGTGATGGAGCTCCTCGGAGTGTCCGACGGCAACCTCACCGCTCTGCTCAG
The DNA here is from genome assembly GCA_036156175.1 of Myxococcota bacterium. Classification (GTDB taxonomy): domain Bacteria; phylum Myxococcota_A; class UBA796; order UBA796; family UBA796; genus UBA796. The sequence goes on along the minus strand of JAYZVA010000102.1, from coordinate 19,778 downwards.
CGCACACCAGTCCATCGGTGTGCCCCAGCCGCTCAAGCTGTTCGGTTCGGAAGAGTTGAAGAAGAAATACCTTCCCCGGTGCGCAGCGGGCGAGATCAGCGCCTTCGCACTGACCGAGCCGGAGGTCGGGTCCGACCCCGCCCGCCTCACCACCAACGTGCAGCTCACCGAAGACGGTCAGCACTACATTCTGAACGGCACAAAGCTGTGGTGCACCAACGGCACCATGGCCAAGATGCTGGTGGTGATGGCCAAACACCAAGAGTCGGGCAAGATCAGCGCGTTTGTGGTCGAGACCGACTGGGAAGGCCTCAACGTTGAGCACCGGTGCCGATTCATGGGCCTGCGCGCCCTCGCCAACGCGGTCATCACCTTCGAAAACGTGAAGGTCCCTGTGGGCAACCTCATCGGCAAAGAAGGACGGGGCCTGAAGATCGCCTTGACCACCCTCAACGACGGGCGCCTGTCCATCCCCAACACCTGCGTTGGCGCGGCCAAGAGCTGCTTGAGCACCGTCCGCAAGTGGTCGAAAGAGCGGTACCAATGGGGCGTGCCGATCGGCAAGCACGAGAGCCTGGGCCACAAAATCGCGTTCATCGCATCCACGACGTATGCAATGGAGTCCATCGTCAAGCTCACCAGCTTTCTCGCCAACGACAAGAAGCTCGACCTCCGCCTCGAGAGCGCCGCGTGCAAAGAATGGAACACCTGCAAGGGCTGGGACATCATCGACGAGACCATGCAGATCCGCGGTGGCCGCGGCTACGAAACCGAGCGGTCCCTCGCCTCGCGCGGCGAAGAACCGCTGGCGGTCGAGCGGCTGATGCGCGACTCGCGGATCAACCGCATCTTCGAGGGCTCCTCCGAGATCATGCACTTGCTGATGGCGCGCGAAGCGGTGGACACCCACTTGCAGGTCGCGGGCGCCATGGTGGACCCCAAGGCCACCATCGGCGACAAGATTGCCGCGCTGCCCAAAATCACCGCGTTCTACGCCTGGTGGTACCCCACCCGCTGGATCAAGGGATTGTTCACGCCGTCATACCTCAAGTACGGAAAGTGGGCGGGCCACCTGCGGTTCATCCACCGGTCGGCGGCCAAGTTGGCCCGGGAAAGCTTCCACGGCATGTTGGTCTACCGCGAAAAGATGGAGCGCAAGCAAGTGTTCCTCTTCCGCTTGGTCGACGTGGTCAACGAGCTCTTTGCCATGACCGCCTCGATTGCCCGCGCCATCGCCATGGAAAAGCGGAACGCGGACGGGGCCAAAGAAGCCGCGCTGCTGGCGGACATGTTCTGCAGCGACAGCCGCCGGACAATCGAAGACAAGTTCTACCAGCTGTGGAACAACGACGACGATTTGAAGGTCGCGCTGACCAAGACGGTCCTCAACGACGAGCACGTGTGGATGGAAGAGATGGCCGCCCACCTCGATGCGCCCGGTGCGAACGAGGCGGCAGAGCCCACCGCCGCGCGCTAGCGTCGCGTCGGCGGTGTGAAAAGTCCGGTGGGGTCACCGGACTTTTTTTATGGCGACCCCGCCACGCGCCGGATGGCATCCACGATCTGCGGCATCTTCGGCACCGGCAGGTCGTGGCCCATGCCTTCAATCAGAACCAACTCCGCACCGGGAATGGCCGCCGCCGTGTGGCGCCCCCCCATCACGGGCACCAACGGATCCGCCGTTCCGTGAATCACCGCACAGGGAACGCTCAGCTTGCGCAAGGCGTTGGTCCGGTTGCCCGATGCGACAATCGCCGCAACCTGGCGGCGAAACCCCGCCGGGTTCACTCCGCGCCGAAAGGCCGTCGCGCCAAGCAGGTGGTACTCCTCGTCCGGTCGGAGGAATTCGGGGCTCCCAATCGCCTTCATGAGCTTCACCACCCGATCCCCGGCTTCGTCGGGGGTGGTGGGGGTGCTCCCCAAGAGGGCATACAGAGAACGCGGATCGACGATGTAGTGCAGGCGGGCCCCCACGTGGGCCATGATCGACGTCAGCGAGCGCACGCGGGTGGGTTCGAGAATGGCCATGTGCTGGGCAATCATCCCCCCCATCGACACCCCCACCACATGGGCCCGATCGATGCCGAGCGCGGTCAGCAGGCCAAACCCATCCCGGGCCATGTCATCGAGGGTGTACGGCGTGGGAATCGGCGCACCCACCAACCGCCGAGACACCAGCGTCCGCATTGTGGGCGGTTGCTCGCCATCGAACCAGGTCGACTGACCCATGTCGCGGTTGTCGAAAACGATGAGCTGAAAACCGGCATCGGTGAGCCGCTCAATGAGCTCGGGCGGCCAGTGAATCAACTGGGTGTTGATCCCCATCACCATCAACATCGGTTGGCCCTGACCGTGCACTTCGTAGCAGAGGTCGATTCCATTGGCGCGAACTGTGGGCATGCAACCGAGGGGCAAGAGGGCGAGGCGGCGGGCAGGCCGCGGTCCCATTGTAGCCGCGGCGGCGGTCCATCCGGGCACAAAACCCGCTGCGGGTCGCACCCGATGCGAGACCGCGCCGATGACCCCGGTTCCACGCCCGGTGGGCCACGCGTTAAGCCGAAGTCCACCGCCACCCCCGCGAAGGACAACCCATGGCCGACTACACCCCGCTCACCGCGCCCGTGCCCTCCAAGGACATGCCGAAGGGCATTCCTTACATCATCACCAACGAGGCAGCAGAGCGCTTCTCGTTCTACGGAATGAAGAGCATCTTGATCATCTTCATGACCAAGTACATGCTGGACGCCAACGGCGCCGAAGACTTCATGACCGCCGATGAAGCGAAGGCCAACTACCACCTGTTCACCACGGCCGTGTACTTCACGCCCATCTTCGGGGCGATCTTGGCCGACTGGTTCTTGGGCAAGTACAAGACCATCTTGGGCCTCTCGATCGTCTACTGCGCCGGCCACCTCGCCTTGGCCATCGACGAGACTCGCATGGGCCTGGCCATCGGCTTGGGCCTCATCGCCCTCGGATCGGGCGGCATCAAGCCGTGCGTGTCGGCCCACGTGGGCGATCAGTTCGGCAAGACCAACGGCCACTTGCTCGAGAAGGTCTTTGGGTGGTTCTACTTCAGCATCAACTTGGGGGCCTTCGCCTCGACCCTGCTCACTCCCTGGCTGTTGGCGAACTACGGCCCGCACGTTGCCTTTGGCATCCCGGGCGCGCTCATGGGGCTCGCGACCCTCTTCTTCTGGATGGGCCGCAAGGTGTTCATTCACATCCCACCGGGGGGCACCGAGTTCATCCGCGAGTCGTTCTCCAAGGAAGGGCTCAGCACCATCGGTCGGTTGGCCATCATCTATGCCTTCGTCGCCATGTTCTGGGCGCTCTTCGACCAAACGGGTTCGGCGTGGGTGCTTCAGGCCGACCACCCGAACATGGACCGCACCTTCCTGGGCATCGAGTGGTTGCCGAGCCAGATCCAGTCCATCAACCCCATCATGATCATGGTGTTCATCCCCATCTTCAACGGGGTCAAGGCCATCGGCTGGCCGGGGCTGTACCCGCTGATGAACCGCGTGTGGACGCTCACCCCGCTGCGCAAGATCGCGCTCGGCTTCTTCATCACAGTCCCGGCGTTCCTGATTCCGTCCTGGATCGAGACGCAGCTGGCCGCCGGCATCACCGTCAACATCGCGTGGCAGCTGTTGGCCTACGTGGTGCTCACGGCCGCCGAAGTGCTGGTCAGCATCACGTGCTTGGAGTTCTCCTACACCCAGGCGCCCAAGAAGATGAAGTCGCTCATTCTGGCCTGCTTCCTGATGAGCGTGGCGATGGGCAACGCCTTCGTGGCGGCGGTGAACGTGTTCATCCAAAACCCCGACGGCACGTCCAAGCTCTCGGGGGCCGAGTACTACAACTTCTTCGCGCTGTGCATGTTCATCACCGCCGTGGTGTTCATCCCCGTGGCAATGGCCTACAAGGAAAAGACCTACATGCAGGACGAGGGAAGCGCGGACGACGAGGGCCCGCCGCCCCCGCCCGCCAAGAAGACCATCTTGGACACGGACACCATTTTGGACGAGTAAGGCCGCGCCGATTTCATTGACTAGTCCACGCTGGATTCCATCGTGGACCGCAGGGCTGAGTGCGAATTGGGCACGATCACAACCGGGCCCGGCGACGCGCCCGAGAAGCCGGTGTTCGCGCGCTTCACCATTCCTTCCGCGGGGGGGAGCGCCGCGCCGTCCATGGTGCGGGCCAAGGGAGCCGAGTCCCCTTCCATCGTCACGACGGAAGCGCCCTCCCGATGCAGCCTCTGCCCCGCTGCGAACCGTCCCCCAACCCGCTGGGCAAAGGCCGGATTGGGCCACACGGCCGCTTGGATGGCTTCCGTGCGCGCTTGTCCACCCACCACCGGAACGAGGGAACCGGATGGGTTTTCCACCACGCCCGCCAAATCCAACAGCGTCGGGTGCAGCTCGCGCATCTGCACCGGCGTGTACACATCGACCCCCGCATCGAGCCGGCCCGGCGCGGCAATCACAAGCGGAACGCGGTTCGATGTCGCCGTGAGGCGCACCCCGTCGCCCAGAACCCCATCTTCGCCGAGCATCGTCCCGCTCGTGCTGGTGACGGCCAGGATGCCGCTCCCCCGCTCCGACCGGTTCCACGCCGCCACCAACTCCCCCAGCGACCGATCGAGGTTGACCAGCTCGCCGTCGTACAGGTCACGGATGAATTCGAGGTCGAACTCCGACAATTTCAAGGTGCCCCGAGCAAACGATTCTTCGCCGGTCCGCCGGCCCGGCGCGGTCCGGGTGACCAAGTCGAGGGCGGGGGGAATCGCATCCACGCGGTGGCGCTTCACCCAGTCCGGGGCGTGGGTGCGATGCAGCATGCGCCGATGCTTGTTGGACCACGGTGCCGACGGCGTCAACTGAAGCGGCCCCTGGGCCGCCGAGAGGGTGACGACCATCAACAGCGGTCGCGGATCGGGTTCCCCGAGCAGGACCTCAGCGGCAGCCACGACCCCGTCGTCGCGATCCGCGGATTCCACCTGCGCAAACCCGCGGGTCAGCCCGTATTCGGTGGCGAGCATGGGGTTCGACCCCAGAACCACGGTTCGGTACCCCGCCTCTCGAAACCGCTCGGCCAAGGTGGGCAGCTCGGGTCGCATTGCGGTGACTGAAAGCGTCTCATCTGGCCGCGCGGCAGCAGTGGAGTCACCCCAGTGCGCCCCATGGACCCACGGGGGTTCGCCGGTGAACAACGCCGCATGACCCGGCCACGACCAGGCCGCCGATGAGGTGGCATCGTGAAAAGCCACCCCCGCATCCGCCATGGCCTTGAGTTGATTCGACGTGGCGCGGTCGGCGCCGTGGACGGCGAGCCGGTCGGCCCGGACGCCCTCCAACACCACCAGCAGCACATCGGGCTTGCGGGGCACCGAAAACGTGCAGCCCGCCATCACGACGAGGGCCAGCCAGCGCATCATGCGTCTTCGGACACCGGTTCCGGGTTTGGTGCCCGCCGCAGCAGCTTCGCCACAAACGGCGTCAGCACCACCGTCGCGGCAATTCGAGCCGGCTGGGTCACTTTGGCCGCCACCCAAGACCCGAACAACAAACTTCCCGTGCCGTCGAATCCCTCCACGGTGTAGCCCAGCTTGAACGCCACCGCGTAGCCCACCAACACCCCGATCCAGAGGACCAGGTAGGTGCCGATGGCCACCTTTCCGTAGACCCGCTTCAGTTCATCGAACCGCGCTTTGTTTTCTTCCCACCAGCTCATCCGGCCTTCTCACCCGGCGAACCCGGGGCCGCAAGGGTTAGACCTTCGTGATGACGCGAAAACCCCGAGTGCTGGTGGTGGGCAGCGGTGCGATTGGCGGCACCGTGGCCACCGCAATGGCCCACGCCGGCACCGCCGAGGTGCACCTGCTGGCCCGCAACCCTCGGGTGGCCGACGCGCTGGAGGCCCGGGGACTCCAGACCTGCGGCGTGGGCCCCGCGCTCACCGGTCGGGCGACGGTGCACCGCGGGCCGCCGGACGGGGCGTTTGACGCCATCCTGCTGGCGACGCCGCCGCAGTCCGTCGAAGCCGCCGCGGCGGCCGTCATCGGTTGCCTGACCGCGGAAGGCCTGATGGTTGTGCTGGCCAACGGCGTGTGCGAACCCCGCATCGAACCCATCTGCGGGGCGGCCCGGGTCGCCGGTGGAATCGTGACGTTTGGCGCCACGACCGCCACGCCCGGCGTCTTCGAGCGCACAAGCACCGGGGGCATCGTGTTGGGGCGGCTGGACGGCAGCGTCGCTGGCCTGGACGGCCTTGAGCGCGCGTTGCGACCGGTGGGCGCCGTTTCCATCACGACCAACCTCTTGGGCGCCCGCTTCAGCAAGCTGGCGGTCAACTGCGCCGTGTCGGGCCTTGGCACCGTCGCCGGCTCCACCGTGGGCACGATGCTGACCGACCGACGGGCGCGAAACCTGGCGCTGGCGGCCATGCGCGAAGCGGTGGCCGTGAGCGCTGCAGAAGGCATCGAGCTGGAACGCTTGAACGGGACAGTGCGCCTCGAGTGGTTGGCGAACCCCCAGGCGGCCACCGCCGGACCGAGTCACTGGCTTCGCCACGCCGTGCTGATCGCCATTGGACTCCGATACCGGCGGCTCCGCTCCAGCATGCTGCGCGCCATCGAGACCGGGCGAACCCCGCCCGTCGATTTCGTCAACGGTGAGGTCGCGCGACGGGGCCAGCGCCTGGGCATCCCCACTCCCGTCAATGCAGCGGCCACGCGGTTGGTGCACGAGATTGCCCGGGGCGCGACCGCGTCATCCCTCGGCTTGCTGCGGAGCCTCGCATGACCGACGCCCCCCTCACCGGACGAGAAAAAGCCCTGTCCTTGGTCATCGGACTGCTCGCGACGGCGGCGGTCATCGAACTTGCGTTTCGGGTGTGGATGCCCGCCCCGGGCGGATTCAACAACGAACGCGACGAGTACCCGTCGAACCCGCGCGGTTATTTTGATGAGCTTCGGGTCGAAGACGGCAAGCCCGTCTATGGCGTTCCCATGGTGCAGCACCCGACCACCGGCGAGCGCGTCGGCGACCCCGTTCGACCCGATGCGCCACCGCGCATCTTGGGCCTCGGCGACAGCCAAGGCATGGGCCAAGGGGTGCGGTTCGAGGACACGGCATTCGAGCGAATGGCGGTCCTCTTGGATGAGCGCGGGATTGACGCCCGCGTCGTCAATCGGGCGGTCCGCGGCTACGACATCGCGGAAGTCGTCGACCGGGCAGAAGAAGAGCTGGCCCAAGCCGATTACGACCTCGTCATCTACTGGCTGGTGCTCGACGACTTTGGGCTCGCCGTGGGTGCGCGACCCGAACCGGCACCCTCGGCGAGCGCCGCGGTTCGGTTCTTCCGGCACGCCCGTGCCCAGTGGGCCGTGTCCCAAGCGACCACCCAGGCCTACCTCGAGGCGTTCACCGGTGCGTCGTTGGCGGAAGGCAGCGATGCCCTTGGACGCCTTCATGAAGCGGTGCAGGCCCACGATGCAGACCTCGTGGTCGCAGTGATGCCCCTGCTCTACGATTTCGATGCCTACCCGTTTGGCCCCATTCACGCGGCCCTGCGGACGGTGTGCGATGACCGGAAGTTGGCGTGCGTCGACCTGCTCCCCGCTCTGCGCACCAGTGACGCATCGTCGCTGTGGGTTCATCCCATCGATCACCACCCCAACGAAACCGCCCATGCGCGGATCGCGGCCGTGCTGGTGGACGCGGTCCAGAGCGGGCCTCGACTGACGGCAGAAGACACGCCGAAGAACATGGAATAAAGCCCGTCTTTCTGCGGCAAACCGGCTATAGTGTGTGCCAATCTGGAGTACCCATGACCCTTCGCGCTGCACTCTTGTTGGTCCTGCCCCTCGCGGCTGCTTGTGACATCAGTGATGAAAAAGACACCGACACGGCCGAGGTCGGCGATGCCGACGCCGATGCAGACGCCGATGCAGACGCCGACGCGGATGCCGATGCCGATGCAGACGCGGACGCCGATGCCGATGCCGATGCAGACGCCGATGCCGATGCGGACGCCGATGCCGATGCCGACGCGGACGCTGATGCCGACGCAGATGCCGACGCCGATGCGTCCTTGGTCGGCTCTTTGGTCTACACCGTGGAAACCGATGATGGAACCACCACATGCGACCAGACCGTGTCGTTTACCGGCGTGCCGTTCACGGGATTCTGCCCGGGCTGCGACTTTGCCTTTGAAGTGGACGCCGAAATCACCGAAGACGCCAGCACCGACGACTGCCGGCCGAGCATGTTCATGTCGCTCATGCCCCAGAGTCCAGCGCATGACCCGGTCCTCCTCGGGTTCATTTCCGAAGCCACCTTTGGATACGGCGGGTACGGATACGACTACGGGTATGGCTACGGCAGCTACGGCGGATACAGCATCACGCTCACGAACGTGCTCCTCACCGGCTACGCCTACGACTACGGATACGGCGGATACGGCGGGTACGACGGATACGGCGGGTACGGCGGGTACGACGGATACAGCGAGGAAGAGCACTACGACACCGGTGATCACGGCGATTACGGATACGGTGGATACGACGACTACTACGGGTACTACGGCACCTATGCTTACTGGATGCCGATCGCGATGGACGGCGCGCCCTACGGTGGATACGGCGGGTACCCAAGCGGAACCGCCACATTCGAGGGCGGCGCCCTGAACTGGACCTCCACCTGGACGATGAACGAGTTCAAGTGGGCGTACACCGACACCACATGCGGCTACTACGGTGATTTCGACTACGGCATGCCCTACTACGAGGCCAGCACCATCACACCGGCAGTGGACGTGACCGCAGGCGGATCGATGAGCTGCCGCGAGGTCGTCAGCTACTACGGCGGGTACTACGACGGATACAGCGACGGCGGATACGGCGCATCCGTGGGCGGCGAACCGGGTGGTGAGCCCGAGTTTGGCGAAGAAACAGAGCCCAGCGACGGTTCGGATGCCACCGACGATGACTGCGTCGACACCGGCGACGTGGACTGCGGCTCGGAGTCGGAACCCTCCAGCTCCACGTATTACTACCTCGAAGGAACCGACGTCTGGACAATCAACGCCACCGCCGGAGAGCTGATTCAGGTGTCCGTCGACACCCTGAACCCCGTGACGTCCTTCGATCCGATGCTCTCAGTCACCGACCCCGACGAATGCTTGATCGCGCGGGGCTACGACGATTTTCGTTGTTCGGCCACCCCCGAGGAAGACTACACCCCAACCGATTGCCCCGCAGTCGAATTCATCGCCGAGACCACGGGCACCCACCACCTGCTCGTCAGCGGATCGTTCTGCGAGAGCGGCGATGCCCAATACGAGATTGGGGTCAACGCCGATGCACCCGACCTGACGCTGATCGCCGCTGGAATCGACGAGATCGAAATGATCTCCGTGACCCACTCGGTCACCGGGACCGCGACTGTGGTCCTTGACGACGATGATGCATCGTCCACGGAAGAAGGCTCCGCTGAGTAGCCGCTGGTTCAGCGATACGGACCGCCCGATGAACCGTCCCGCCCCTCTCGGCGGGCGCTTCGTTGGCATGCACTGTCGCATGGCGCCGGCTTGCGCTACTATTTCAACACACCCGCGTGGAGGAAATTCGTGCGAAGTTTGACCGTGTTGGCACACCTTGGCTTGGTCGCGTGTGGCGGATCCGACGACACTGGATCCGAGGGCGACGAGGTCGCATGCACAGACGCGAGCCAGACCGTGTGCGTGGTCGCAGGCACCGGTTCGCCGGGGGCGATGGAGACCGAGTTCACCGCCACCAACAGCCCCTTGTACGCCCCAATGGACGTGGCCGTCATCGCTGCCACCCACAACGTCTTGATCGCCGACTGGAACAACCACAAAGTCCGGTTGGTCGAGGACGGGCAAATCCGCACCATTGTGGGCACCGCATTTCTGGGCGATGGGGACCCCGACTTTGATGAACGCGTCGCGCCCGGTGTGGACGGAACCACGGTCGCACTGAATCACCCGACATCGATGGAGTTCAACCCCGTCACGGGTCACTGGTTGATGCCGAGTTGGCACAACCATCGGGTGCGCCAGTGGTCTGCCGAGACCGGTCTGTCATTGGTGGTGGTTGCCGACACCGACATCACCGATGGAAACGGCGCCAACTCCGGCTTCGCGGGCGACGGAGGCCCTGCACGGGACGCCCTGTTGTCGTACCCCAACTCCATCGCCGTCGATCCCCAAAGCGGGGACTTTTGGTTGCTGGACCAACGCAACAACCGCATTCGATTCGTCGCTGCCGACTATTCATCGATCGCCACCATCGCTGGTGGGGACGAAGCCGAGTTCTCCGGCGATGGCGGACCCGTTCGCGACGCACGGTTTTTCTTCCGGCAACCCGACGAGCTGCAGCCGGAGCCGTCCGGCGCGATTGAGTACGATCCCGCTCGAAACCGTTTGTACGTCGCCGACACTTCCAATCACCGCATTCGCGTCCTGGATCTTGAGACCGACGAAGTCGCGACCCTGCCCACCGGGGTCCAGGAGTTTGAAGGCGGCACCTGCGATCCCGACGCCTTGTGCTTTCCACGCGACGTCGAGATCGTGGGCGATCGGTTGTTCATCGCCGATACAAACAACCACGTGATCCGAACCCTGGACCTCGAGACGGGCGAGCTGGACGTGGTCGCGGGAACCTTCGCGCCCGGCCTGGCCGCCACCAACATGCCGGTGGCGGAAGCGCCCCTCAACACGCCCCACGGCATCGATGTGGCCGATGACGGAACCCTGTTCATTGCCGACACCTACAACCACACCGTGATCAAGGTGAACCCGTGATTCGGCCCGTTCTGTGTGCTCTCCTGGTTCCGCTTGCTTCGGGATGCGCGTCATCCGATACCGAAGACAAGGCTTCGTGTGATCCGGGCGACATTTGCCCGTGGTTTGGCACCCCCGAGATCGCCGGAATGTCGCCCGAGGGAACGCCCCGAACCGAAGCATCCACATTCTGGGTGGTCGATGTGGTGTTTCATCCCACCGAAGACTGGCCGGTCATCATGGACTGGAACAATCACCGGCTGATCACCTTCGATGACGCCGATGAACTGGTGGTGCTGACCGGCGTCGGCGGCCGTCTCGGCGACGGGCCGGAAGGCGATGCCTCTCTCGCCGAGTGGAATCACCCCACGGACGTCGCGTGGCTGTCCGATGACACGATGGTCATGGCGGCGTGGCACAACTCCCGCATTGTTCAGTTCGACCCAGATTTCGAGACCATGAGTTTTGTATCGGGAACGGGCGACCGCGACTTCTCGGGCGACGGGGGACCGGCCATCGATGCCGTCCTCGACCTTCCGTGCGGCATCCGGGTGGATGAGTCCGACAACATCTTGATTTCCGACATGGCCAACCAACGCATCCGGCAAATCTCACCAGACGGCACGATCGACACCGTCGCGGGCACGGGTGCGCACGGATTCAACGGAGACGGTCCGGCGCTGGACACGATGCTTGCGAGCCCGGCGCTGCAGCGGGCTGAGCCGGCGTTCAAGATCGACTACGCCCTCGGCAAGGTCTACATCGCGGACACCCACAACGGCCGAATTCGCACCTTCGACCCCGCCACCGACACGATCGCCACGGTGGCCGGCAAGGGCATCACCCCACCCGACTCGTCCAACGGCACCGTCTGCACCGGCGGCTGCGGCTACTCTGGCGACGGAGGTCCCGCGACGCAAGCGATGCTCGATACGCCATCGGACGTTGCCGTGGCCGACGACGGTACCATCTACATCGCGGACACCGAGAACAGCTGCGTGCGCGTCGTCGACCCCGACGGCATCATCGACACCTTCGCGGGCATCTGCGGCGAACGCGGCTTCAGCGGCGATCTGGGGCCGGCCGATGAAGCGTTGCTGAATCGCCCGTTTGGCGTTGCCATCGACGCCGAGGGCCGTGTGTACATCTCCGACACCTACAACAGCGTCATTCGAGTCGTGGAACCCGAATGATGCGCGGGTGGCCCTGGGTTTGGCTCGCGACCGCGTGCGTCAAACCGCCCCTCCTCGACGACGCCTGCGCGCCGGGCCGGGTGTGCGCGATCGCGGGCACCGGCGAGCTGGGATTCAACGGCGACGCCCTTCCCGCCACCCAGACCCGGCTGGCATCACCCAGCGCGGCCTACGAATCCCCGGACGGCTCGATTGTGATCGTCGACTATTCCAACATGCGGGTGCGGCGAATCGGCACCGACGGAACCATCGAGACGGTGGTTGGAAACGGCTTCCATGCCTACTCGGAGGAAGGGGCATCGCCGATGGAGACTCCGCTCGAGAACCCGATCGATGTTGCTTGGCGGCCCGATGGTGACCTGTGCGTGCAGCCGCAACACGAAGGACGGATTGTCTGCGTGGATGACGGCACCCGGATCAACCGTTTTGCGGGCACCGGCGTCATCGCAGACTCGGGAGACGACGGAGCCGCCATCGATGCGGAGATGGGGTACGGCGGCGGCATGGCCTTCGATGAAGAAGGCGCCCTGTACATCAGCGACAGCACCTTCTCACGCATTCGGCGAGTGGACCCGAACGGGACCATCCGCACGGTGCTGGGGACCGGTACGGCAGGCCTCGGAGGCGATGGTCCGGGCGACGGCATGGCGCTCCGCTTCCCGGGACGGCTCGCCGTGGACAGGGCACTCCAGCGGCTGTACGTCGCCGACACGTTCAACCACCGAGTCGTCGCCCTCGACACGGCAACGGGCGCGGCCCGCGTCATTGCCGGCACGGGCGATGCCGGGCGAGACGGCGACGGCGGGCCCGCCCGTGACGCCCGCCTCAATCTGCCAAATGGCGTCGTTGCAGCCCCCTCTGGCGGGGTCCTCATCGCCGACCAACGAAACCACGTGATTCGCCACGTGGACGCCAGCGGGACCATTCGCACGGTGGTCGGCACCGGCGAGTCGGTGAGCACCAACGCCACCGATCTGACGCCTCTTGAAACCCAATTGCTCGGTCCGGCGGGACTGTCCTGGACCGCCGATGGAGACCTCTTGATCGCCGAGCAGTTTGGTCACCGCATCTGGGTTGCCCGCCAGCTCTGGGATGAACTGTGAGGCAGCGATGGCTCTTCGGGCCCAAATCCAGTTGAACCTCGATGCTGAATCGGCGAACATGAACCGACAAACGAGGAAGCCACCCGTGAATCCCATCGCCCTCATGTTCTTGAGCCTCACACTGGGCTGCACCAAAGGTGACGACACCGCCGCCTCCGGTGCCGACACCGGCACAACCGGCGCATGCGCTTCGGGCACCGGATGCCTGCTGGCCGAAGATCTCCCCTACGGCCTGCTGAGCGTGCAGGCTCGGGCAACCGACGACGTCTGGATCGTCGGTAGCTCCCCCGAGCCAGCCGACGGCACCGGACCCGCAATCCTGCAATACGACGGTTCCAACTGGCGCCGCCTTGACACGACCGCCCACGCCGGCGCCGAGTTGTGGTGGGCATGGATCCACGACGATGAAGCCGTGTTTGTGGGCAACCAAGGGTTGATCGTCGAACTCGATCGCGAGAGCGACGAGATGGTCGCCATCGACGGCCCCGCGGCGACGACCACATTCTTTGGCGTCTGGGGGGCCGGGCCCGAAGACCTGTGGGCGGTCGGAATGACCGAAGACGGCGATGGCCCTTGGGCGCTGTGGCGGCGTCTGGACGGTGAATGGACCGCATGGACCGACCCCGAGCTGGGCGCCGGCGAGGCGGGCGTCACCCTGTTCAAGGTTCACGGCACCGCCGCGGATGATGTCTGGTTTGTGGGCACCGGAGGATTGTCGCTGCGCTGGAACGGCAGCGTGCTCCAGACCATTGCCACCGATGCCGACGTGCCCACGGCCACAGCACCCCTTCTGACGGTGGACGCCGACCCCGCACAACCGGTGGCGGTGGGCGGTGCCGGGAACGGCCTGCTGCTCGAATACGACGGATCGGCTTGGCGAGACAAGAGCCCCGCGTTCCAGCCCGGCCTGAACGGCGTGTGCAGCGGTGCGGGCCAGCAGTGGGCCGTGGGGCAAAACGGGTCCCGCTCCCAGCGAACCACCGAGGGCACCTGGGCCTCGGACACCGACCGCATGCTCGGCCCGCCCACCTACCAAGACTGGCACGGCTGCGACGTCGATCCCGGCGGCACGTTGTGGACCGTGGGTGGCCGCATCGCGTCCCGACCCCTGACCTCGGGGGTGATCGGCGTCCAGGGGCCCGGCACGACTTCGCCCCTGCCCTGGTGATTGGGGAGTGACCGCCGCGCACGGAGGCAACCACGCCCATTCGGTCATCCCTTTCTGGGCACTCGCCATCGCCCCGATCGGCTGCGCCGCATCCGACTCACCGGAGCCGCCAACACCGAGTGTGTGCGAACCCGGCGACCCGCCCGCGATCGAGGTGGGCCACGGGGAACTCCGCTTCGAAGCGTTTGACGATGGGGCCGACACCCCAGTTGAGCTGGTTCACGGGCCGCAGGGCGGTCACCATTCCACCATCGCGGTCCGGGCGAATGGACTGGACCCGGACCACGAGTACATCATTGAACTGATCGGAACCATCGACGGGATCGAACGCGGCGGCGGTACCCCGCTGTCATCGTTTCGCTGCAACTACGGCGCTGCTGCCCAAGAGTATACGGGGGGCCTGCTGATTTGGGATGCCGAGCCCGAAGCACTCCACCGACAGACGGCCACCGTCGACGCCTCCGTCATGGATCCTGCACGCACCGACGAACACGGACACCCCACCATCGTCGCCCATGCCACCGCCGATTTCCTGATCTGGGATCCGGAACTGGAGAACCCATGAAGCACCTTTGGTTGACGATTGCCCTCGTGGCCTGCCGCGAACCCGAAGCCGCCAAAGACGCCCAGGCGTCGGCGGACTGCGCAAGCCGCACCTACGACCTGCCCACCACCCGTGGCGAAGTCAGCGGTGTGTGGGATGCGCCGCGCGGTCGCATGGTGGTGTTTGGCGGCGACGAAGGCATGCCGGAGAACTGCATCCCCAAGCCGGAGTTTTTGTCGGAGACCTGGGCCTTCCACACCGACTGCAACAACTTTGAAGAACTGGCTGTGGATGGCCCGGCGCCCCCCGCGCGCACCCGTCACGCGACGGCACTGGACGCCGAACGCGGACGAATGATCGTGCACGGTGGGCGCTGGCGAGCAGCCGACAGCGGCAACTACTCCCTGTTCGATGACCTCTGGTCTTTCGACCTCGAGACCAATTCGTGGACCGAGCTGCCGTCAGCGGACGGACCCCGCGCCCGAGTTGCGCATTCCATGGTGGTATCGGGCGACCATTTGTTGGTCTACGGTGGCAACGCCACGGGTTCCGCCACAACCTATGCGCCCATGGCCGATGTGTGGTCCTACGATTTGAACGATCATGCTTGGACCCGACTCGATGACGACGCTCCGGCGGGCAACCGCCACTTCCAAGCCACGGCCATCTCCGAAGACGGGGCCAAGATGTTTGTCTACGGCGGAGGCGATGAAGACGCCTACACCGGACCCTTTTTTGGCGACCTGTGGGCATACCGGATCGACTCCGGGACGTGGAGTCAGTTGCACGATGGGATCAGCAATGCGCCCCAGGCGCGCATCATGCCCAACTTGGTCCACGACGGCGCGACCAATCAGTTGCTCATGTGGTCCGGCCACGACGACTCCAGTTTGGGCAACACCAATCAAGTCTGGCGTTTCGACCTGGAGTCCAACGAATGGTCGTTGGTGAGCGGCGGCGATGCCTACGCCAATCCTCCGTACGGATACTGCGACTTTCCCGCCGACTTCGTCGACGTGGACATGGACAGTCCAGAGCGTCGGTATTTCGGCGCTTCCGTGCTCGCCGAAGACGAGGTGTTGATTTTTGGCGGAAAGACCGATTGCGGCCAAATCAACGACGTGTGGGGTTGGTCGCTCAACGACGACGAATGGACCGAGCGCAGTCGGGCCACCTACGGGGAAGTCTGCGGCCGCAGCTCAGCGGGCGAATGCTCGTCGCTCTGCTTTTAGAACCGAAGCTCACTCGAGGCTGAATGTGCTCGACGCTTCGCCGTTGTGGTGGTCGGTGAACCCGGCAATGGCCACGTAGGTCCCCGGGCCGTACTCGGTCTCGAGGTTCACCGTTCCCGACAACACGGCTCCGGGACTCAGGACCTCACTCGCTTCGACCTCGGCACAGCTGGGGTACTCGGTCGACATTCGCTCGCCGTGCGGCCCAGCACCGTGGACCTCGACCTCATCCGAGACGCATGCATTGTGGCGAACGACCAAGCACGGAAAATCCCCGGCGTTGACAATGCTCACGGCAAACGCAATGGCCTCGTCCGCCGCGCAGGGACTGCACTCTCCCGTCTCTCCTGAGGCGACCACCTCGTACCGCAGTGAAGCCTCGGGGCACAGTTCGTTGGGATCGGGGGGTGGACCGCCGTCGGCATCCGCATCCGCGTCGGCGTCGGCATCCGCGTCGGCGTCGGCATCCGCATCCGCATCCGCATCCGCATCCGCATCCGCATCCGCATCGGCATCCGCATCGGCATCCGCATCCGCATCAGCGTCCACATCGACATCGGCAAGCGGCGCATCCCCGGTGTCGGCCTTGTCGGCGTCGCCGCACCCCACCGCAACGCATCCAATCCACAAGCCGGTCAACAGCATTCGCATGAGCATCTCCTTGGCCGCATTGTACACGGGGCGGGGTACAGTGGCAGCATGGCACCATTCTTCATGATCGCGGCTTTGCTTGCCGCGCCACCGGCCCACGCCAATGGCCAGACCACGCACCTGTGGATTTCCGAGACCGCCATCGACCACCTCGAAACCGAGGCGCTCCACACCCTGCTCGTGACCCATCGAGGCAGCATGCGGGTGGGGACGATGTTCCCCGACGGCGGCTACGCCATCGGCCACGAATACGGCGAACACGCCCACTGGGAGCCGTTCCAAGACCGGTACCGCGACTGGATTCTGTCGGCCTTCGATGGTCCGGATGACCCGGATGCGGGTGCGCACATCGCCTTTTACCTGGGGCTGGCCAGTCACGGAATGGCCGACCAAGTCTTCGACAGCATGTACATGGAACGGTCGCGCATCTACGACGCTGAATTTGGGTGGGCCGATCCATCGAAGTCGCTGGATACGTCTCAAGACGTGGTCTTCGCCGATCGGACGCAGACCCAGGCCGCGCCGTCACCCGAACTTCCCTCGATTCTCCCGGAACTCTTCGCCGAAGCGGGCATCGATGTCGACATGCAGACGCTCGAAGACGGACAGGGATGGTTGACGATCGCCGTGGATGGGGTGGCCGGCATGAGCCAAGTCTCCACCCTGGTCGACGCGCACATGGAAGCGTTTCCGTGGGGGTGCAGCCACCTCCTCGACGAATCCGTTCCCGGATCGCCGCCGTTTGAAGCCCGCGTGGTTGCGGCGTATTGGGAGAGCCTCTGGGCCGATCTGCACGACCGGCCCGCGCCTCTGACGGTGATCGGTTCATGGCCGGACCAGGGCGCGGAGGGCCATCCCACGGGGGCATCGGATGTCGAGGCGCGGTTGTCCGTTGTCTTCAACCGGAGCTTGACGGTCGATGCCGTGACCCCCGAGCGGTTTCGCGTGCGCTCGGGCGATGCGGCGGTGCCCACACTGCCGAATCTGTTCTATGGCGACGACTCGCACGTGGTGAACGTCGCCCCCGAAGTCGGCTGGGTGGCCGATGCAGTGCACGAGTTCACCATCGATGGACTGACGGCCACCGATGGTCGGCGCCTCGACGCGCCCCATGTGCAGACCTTCAACACCGGTGTTGCAGCCGACGGCGAAGGCGGCGGCACGGCAGAGGGGTGTCAATGCAGCGCAGGGCGCGGCCGGCCGGAACCGTGGCTTGCTGTGCTGCCGTTGTTGATGGCGCGCCGGTGGCGCAGACGGTGCGCTACTTCGCCGCCAACGGGATGACCGCTTCCAGCGCCGCCGCGAGGTCTGCCCACAAATCCTCCACATCCTCCAAGCCCACACTCAGGCGCAACAGACCCGGGCCAATGTCGCCTTCTGCCTGGGCATCTTCCCCCACAATTCGGTGCGTCAGTCCTGCTGGATGCTGAATCAATGAGTCGGTGGAACCCAGGCTCACGGCCGGCGTGAAGATCCCCACCGCGGCCATCACCCGGCGTGCAGCATCGTAGCCGCCGGTGAGATCGATCGAGATCATGGTCCCTGGCCCCGACATCTGCCGCCCGATCACGCCGTGGGGATCGCATCCCGGCGCAGTGGGAAAGCGCACTCGAGCGACCGCCGGGTGGTGAATCAACCGCTCGGCGAGCGCGACCGCATTGCGCTGCGCTGCACGAACGCGCACCGGCAGGGTCTGCAGGCCCCGATGCAGCGTGTACGCAGCCATGGGGTGAAGGTTTGCTCCGGTCAAGATTCGGACTTGGCGAAGCCGCGCCGCCCACTCCTCGTTGGTGGCCAGCACCCCAGCCAGCACATCGCCGTGACCGCCCAGAAACTTGGTGCCCGAGTGCAAGACCAACGCCGCACCTTGGCGGGCCGGTTGCTGCAGAACCGGTGTTGCGAACGTGGAGTCCACCATCACGGCCACGCCATTGGCCTGCGCCACAACGGCGTCAATGTCCACAAGCTGCAGCGTGGGGTTGGCCGGTGTCTCGCACAGCACCAGCGCGGTATCGGGCCGAATGGCATCGGCCACCGTGTCGGCCGTCGCCCACGAGACCTCCAAGCCGAGGAGGCCCGATGCCAACAGGTGGTCGGTGCCCCCGTACAGGGGTCGAACCGCCACGACGTGGTTGCCGACCATCTTGGCGGCCAGCAAGGCAGCGGTCACCGCGGCCATGCCGCTGGCGTAGCTCACGGCGGCATCCGTCCCCTCCAACGCGGCCAGGGCGCGCTCGAAGCGGTCGACGGTCGGGTTGAACAGCCGCTGGTACACGCTGGAACCGGTGGGCAGACCGCCGGCGGCCATGGCGTCGATGCTGTCCGTCGCCTCGGGCAAGTTGGGCGTCTTGTAGGTGGTCGAGAGGTCGATGGGCGGCACGTGGGCTTCGCCCAGTCCATCTCGAGCGGCGTGAATCGCAACAGTATCGGGACGCATTATCGAACTCCATTCTGTTAAAGTTGCTTTCTACAGTTTATGATTCGGTTTGATCAAACTCCATCGAATAGAATTGGGATTGCAATGCCAAAAATCCATTTTGACCGAATCGACGACAAGATCCTTGCTGCCCTGCAGAACAATGCACGGATCTCCAACAAAGAGCTCGCCGCCGAGGTGGGTCTCGCCCCCTCTTCGTGCCTTGAGCGGGTCCGGCGGCTGCAGCGGCACGGTGTGCTCACCGGCTACCGCGCGAGCGTCAGCCCCGAAGCCTTGGGGGTTGGGCTTCAGGCGTTTGTCGCCGTGCGACTGGCCCGCCACTCCCGCGATCTGGTTGAGACCTTTCGGGCCCACCTGCTGACCTTGCCGGAGGTGGTCAGCGTGTACCACATGGGGGGCGAGAACGACTTCCTTGTGCACGTGGCGGTCCGCGATGCGAACCACCTGCGCGACCTCGCGCTCGACGCGTTCACCACCCGCGCCGAGGTGGCCCGAATGGAGACGGCGGTGATGTACGAACACGTCCAACCGGCGGTGTGGCCCAACTACGCCGTTGGCGCCGAGTAGCGCTACTCGTCGTCGGCCTGCATGTAGCCCAGCTGTTCCAACATCTTGCGGGTGTCGGCGTCCAGCTCGAT
>JAYZVA010000101.1:0-8311 GCA_036156175.1 Myxococcota bacterium | reverse complement strand
GTGAAGCGACATCACCGGCCAATCCTTGAGCGCATCCAAGAGGTAGCTGGCCGTGATGAGTTCTTCGTCTTCGGGACCGTAGACCTCGCAAGGGTTGACCGTGACGACCGGCAAGCCGTCGGCCGCGAACTTGGCGCAGATTTGTTCGGCTTCGTGCTTGGCTGCGGCGTAGATGTAGGTCTTGGGATCGAGGGTGAACTTGGCGTTCTCGTCCAGAACCGTGGGTTCCGTCGTCCCGTTGATGGCGGCACAGGTTGAGACGAAGACCGTTCGCAGACCGCCGGCACGCGTGGCCGCCTCCAACACGTTGCGGGTGCCGTCGATCACGACAACTCGCATGATGGGCGACCGAATCTGATCCCAAGAGCTGATGCTCGCGAGGTGAATGACCCCGTCGCAGCCCTCCATTCCGGCAACCAACGAGTCCACGTCCCGAACATCGCCGATGTGGCGTTCAAACGGCACCATGTCGATGCGGTGGGTCTTGCTCGTCTCGCGCACCAAGCACCGCACTTGATGCCCTTGCGCATGCAGCTGGCGAACCACGCGGCTGCCAATGAACCCGTTTCCACCCGTCACAAAAACCTTCATCGCTTCTCCTGCGGTCGCGACGGCCCATAACCCGAGGGCGCGATGCCGTGTTTTGGATTAAAGCCCCGGCCCAGATGGGCCAGCAACGACCCGTGAGGAGACACCATGGAATCCATTCGCCGCCGTTCGCACACCTGCGGAGCGCTTCGCCCTTCCGATGCGGGCCAAACCGTTACCCTCCAGGGGTGGGTCGACTCCGTCCGCGACAAAGGCGGGGTGATGTTCCTGATTCTTCGCGACCGCTACGGCACTGTCCAAGTCACGCTGGACGAGCGCTGCGGAGCGGAAGCTTGGACCGATGCCAAGGCCGCGAGGCTGGAGTACGTGCTGGAAGTGGTCGGCGAGGTGCACAACCGCGCCGAAAGCGCGGTGAATCGGACCATGGAGACCGGCGCCATTGAAGTATTGGCCAGCGAGGTTCGCATCTTGTCGACGACCAAGCCGCTCCCGTTCACCATCAACACCGAGGCCAAAGCAAGCGAAGAGGTTCGCCTGAACTACCGGTACCTCGACCTCCGTCGCCCCCCGCTCCAGAACGCGTTGATGACACGCCACAAGGCCGCGTTGAGCACCCGGATGTACATGGATGCGAACGGATTCTGCGAGGTGGAAACCCCCATCTTGAACCGTTCGACCCCCGAAGGCGCGCGGGACTATTTGGTGCCCAGCCGCGTCCATCCAGGGCATTGGTATGCCCTGCCTCAGAGCCCGCAAATCTTCAAGCAACTGTTGATGGTGTCGGGCATGGACCGCTACTTCCAAATCGTGAAGTGCTTCCGGGACGAGGACCTGCGCGCGGACCGGCAACCCGAGTTCACGCAGATCGATGTGGAGATGAGCTTCTGCACCCGCGAGCTGATTGTCGAGATCGCAAACGGGCTGGTTCGACAGGTCTGGCAAGACGTCATCGGGGTCGAGGTTGGTGAGATTCCAACCATCACCTACCACGAGTCCATGGACCGCTTTGGGCGCGATGCGCCCGACATGCGGTTTGGCATGGAGCACACCACGCTCGATTGGTCGGGAACCGAGTTTCGCGTGGTATCGGGCGCCCTCGAGCAAGGCGGCATCGCCAAGGCGATGGTGGTGAAAGACGCGGTCGAGACCACCAGCCGCAAGGTGATCGACGGCTGGACCGAATTCGTCAAACGGTACCGCCTGGGTGGGCTGTTGTGGGGCAAAGTCACGGCGGACGGGTGGACGGGTCCTTTGTCCAAAGTCGAAGCGTCCTACCGGGCCGAAATTCCGGACGTCGACGTGGGCGACGTGGTCCTGGTCGCGGCCGGCCCGGCCGCCCACGTCCACGCGGGCTTGGGCAAGCTGCGAGAACGAATTGCCCGAGAACGCGACCTGATTCCCGCCGACACCTTTGCCTTCGTGTGGGTGGTCGACTTCCCGGCATTCGAACAAGACGAAGAAACCGGCCACTGGCACGCCATGCATCACCCCTTCACCAAGCCCTTGGACGCGCACATCGACTGGTTGGGTACCGAAAAGATGGGCGACATTTTGTCCGATGCGTACGACTTGTGCTGCAACGGCTACGAAATCGGCGGCGGGTCGATTCGGATTTTCGACTCTGCAATCCAGGCGAAAGTGTTCCAAGCGCTGGGCCTCTCCGACGAAGAAGCCCAAGACAAGTTCGGCTTCTTGATGGACGCGCTTCAGTACGGCGCACCGCCCCACGGCGGGCTGGCCATGGGATTCGACCGCTGGTGCATGCTCCTGTGCGGCACGGAGAACATTCGCGACGTGATCGCGTTTCCAAAGACGACGACGGCCCAAGACCTGATGGCGGGTGCGCCCAACCTGGTGGATGCAGAGCAACTGGACGAGCTGTTCGTTCGAAACACCAACGACTGACGCTCAGAAGGCGGCTGTGACGCCCACTCTCAGCGCACCATCGACGCCCACATGCACCGACGGTTGGAGCGCCACTGAGGCCTTGCCGCTCACCGTCCGCCTGGCATGGCGGCGGTAGTCCTGGGCCATGGCCCACCCCATGCCCGTCGTTCCCCCCACCGCAGATCCCGCCACGACGCCGTAGCCAATCGCCAGCGGGCAATAGCCGCCACCGGCCGCAACGCACACCAAACCCAGACCTCCGCCAAGCAGCGCACCCCCCCCTGCTCCTGCGGCCAGACCCAACCCCAGTCCCTTGGCGCGCAGGGCAACGCTGGGTCCCCGCGCCGCCGCATTGCCGAACAGCGAATGGGTGATGGCGCCGCCCGACATCCATCCAAGTCCCAACAGGGCGGGGCCGAGGTTGGGCGCCCCAGGCCGTGTGCCATCGTGCTCGCTTGGCCAGGCCAGTGTGGCGAGGACACCGCCTGCGATCAGCGTTGCATCCACCATTGCGGCCGGCACCGCGTACGAACGCGTCGCTTCGTCCGCGGACGCACCGTTGCACCACGCGGCGAGCACCATTGTGGACGCAAACCGCGTCATCCCGCGCCACGCCGTCGCATGCGCACCGCCTACTGCTCGTTGACCCACACCAATCCAAACACGGCACCCGCCACCGCAACCACCGCCAGGGTGATCTTGATCCACGACCACGGGGCGGTGCCGTGGCGCGCACCGGTGACGCCGTTGACCACGTAATGAAAGGTCTTCTCTTTGTAGCGGTAGGCGCTGATCCAGACGGGCACCAAGCAGTGCTTGAAGGTCTTGTCCCACTTTTTGGTCTCGCTGCGAAGGTTTCGGTGGGTGTCGCCAGGGATGTCGTTTACGATCGCCGACCGAATGTTGGCGTCCATGCCCGCCTCACCGACCGCCCAAGACTCGGCCAGGTCGCGCTGATAGCGCTCGGCAATGAAGCCCGCCAAAAACCGCGTGTCGTAGGGCACAAGTTGGCTTGTGTCGAAGGGCATCAACCCGTCGAACAACTCCTGAGACAGTCCCGTCGACGCGGACACCAACCAGTCGTCGAAGTCCAGCCGCACATCGCCGGAGCGCCACTCCCAGCGGGTGCGGCGCTCCCGTTTGGTTCCGCCTTTCCCATCAGAGACCGACACGTAGTAGTGAAAGCCGGCTTCCGCCCTCCATTCGCTGTAGGACTTCATGTCGAAGGTGAACACCGGCACGTAGAGGCCCTTCAACCCGTCCAGCTTTGCCATCCGCCTCAGGTCGTTGGGCCGAAACCACAACGACTTGACCCACACCTTGAACCCCGACCGAGCCGTGTCTTCTTCGATCGCGAATGGAAGCAGGCTCTCCGGGCGGATGAAGTCTTCCTTGGCCACGGGTTGGACTTCCAGCTGGGTGGTGCCGCAGAAGGCACACACCGTCGCCGTCACGTGGGGTTCAACCGTGGTGACTGCCGAACAGTTCTTGCACTCAAACTCGGTGACCTTCGATGCCCAGCCCATCGGCGCGCTTCGCAACGCCGCGTTGAGATCGTATTCGACCACTTCGCTGGGAACGTCCGACGACGCCCGGCCGGCCCCATCCAACACGGACGCCCCGATCGCGTTGACCGCACCGCAGTAGGGACACTCCAGCTTTCCCTCCCCGGGGGAAAACTGGAGATCGGCTCCACAGCCCGAGCAGGGAAAGTTGCTCATCCGCCGGAGGCGTCGTCAATCGGCGGGGGTGGGGGCGGCACGTCGCCCGGCGGCGGCGGCGGCACGAGTCCGGCGATCTGTGGCACTGCCGACCACGGCTTCCACTCCGGCCACCCTGCCGCCCAGACGTTGTGCGCACCGTCGCGGTGTTGCGCGACAAGCCCGGCAATGTGTTGTGCGGTGAACTGACCCGAGCCGGCAACGCCGTTGTAGTGGAAGGTCTGCGCCGCCGGCGGCGGTGGCGGTGTGCCGGGAGCCGGAGGCGGCTGCTGCGAGCCTTGCATGGCCCCCGCAACCATCTGGCCCATGGCGAGGCCGATTCCCGCATCCATCATTTGATTGCCGCCGCCTTCGTTCTCGGCGCTGGCCTTCAGCGCATCGGCTGCTTGCATCTGCGTGTAGTTTTGGATGCCTTCCCCGATCCCCAGCATGGCCATGCTTTGCCGTTTCCGGAACGCCTCCTTGACTTCATCGGGCAGCGATGCGCTCTGGACCACAAAGTCCGTGAGCTGGATCCCAAAATAGTCCTGAAACCAGTCGCCCCGTTGGGTCATCATCGCCGCGCCGAGCTCATCGAACTGCCCCATCAACTGCGCCAGCGGCACCTGGGTCTCGTTGAGCATGTCGGCAAAGCCACTGGCGAGCTTGCTGCGCAGCTTTCCAACCAGCTCATCGATGGTGACCTCGCCGTCCGTGGCGATCACCTCGCGCAGGAACACATCGGGCTTGGTCACCTTGAAGTCGTAGTGCCCATATGCCCGAACCTCGATCAAGCCGAAATCGCCGGAGTTGTACATGATCGGGTTCTGCGTGCCCCACCCCTTGTTGGCGAACTTTCGGGTGTTGATGAAGTACACGTCTCCCTTGTAGGGGTAGTTGAACTGGTAGGCGATGGTGTCGAAGAAGCCGGTGATCGCCGGTGTGTTGGTCGAAAGCTCATAGGTGCCCGGTGCGAACACATCCGACAGCACACCCTCTTGGACGAACACCGCTGCTTGGCCCTCGCGCACAACCAGTTGCCCGCCGTCTTGGATGGCCTTGTCAAAGACTGGAAACCGCCATGCGACAACATCCCGGTCATCGCTGGTCCATTCGATGACGTCCAAAAACTGAGCGCCAAGCTGTCCTTTGAGTTTGTCGAAAATTCCCATTGTGTCTGAAACCCTCCACCGTCGGTACGGAGCAGGAGTCTACAGCATTTCACTCAAAGCGGATGCTGCTTTGTGGAACAAAGACCATCACCGGGACTCCCGATGACTCCAGACGGTCCACCAACGGAGTGACCAAGGACGTGGGCCGCCCTGCTTCCCGCCGCAAGTCGCCTTCGACATCGGCCACCATGACGTGCTGAGCCGCAAACGCGGGAATCCGACTCGCGATCGCATCGTCTTCGCCGTACGGCGCACCCACAATCAGCCAACGCGCGCCGCCAAAGCGGGTGACCAGATTGGCAGCCCACCCAACATCCATCTCGCTGTGAAGCGCCAACCCAAGGTGGAGCAATCGATCGCCACTGGGGAAGGTCAGGTGCCACACCGTCGCGACGCCCGGTCGGCGCTTGGCAACCCATCGGCGAACCGCACCGCCGGGCTGCTTGATGGCCGCCATGATTCGGGTGCGGTGCCGATCGGGGGTCGGCGGCGAGTAGGGAATGCCTTCAAACTGAACGCCGTCGACCTCGGTGTAGACCTCTCCCGACCCATTGGCTTTCACAACCGATGGAAATCCCACTGTGCGCTCGGGGGCAAACGGGTCGATGCCCGTCAACACCGCGATGTCGTCGTGGGCCAGTTCGGTGCACGGATCGAATCGGATCCGCCGACCGGGGCGCTCCAGGACCACGCCGGAGTGCCCTTCGTGCACCAACCGAAGCGCCCAGTCACTCATCGGTTCACGCGCCGCGGATGGCCGCGCATTCCGGCGGCTCCGTTGACAACGATGAGTACGGACCCGCTCACGGCATCTCCTATCTCCAAACTTCTACCGAACGGACCGGAGGTCATCAAGGGCTGACCCCCGAAGTTTTTGGTCGAGAAGCAGCGGAACCGAGCGTCCGTGGTGTCGGAGTGAACCCGGGCACCCAGTCGATTCAATGACTGCAGGGCGCACGCTGGGGTAAGCTGCCAGGGTCATTGTGCACGCCCAACCCGCCAAGGCACATCGTGTATCTCTCCCTCTCCATCGCTGTCTTGCTCGGCGCCGACTTGGTTCGAGTGGACGTCCCCGACCATCCCAACGCCATCGCCACGAGTCGGCACGGTTCCACCCTTGCTGAACCGCCTGCAGACGGGACTCCCTGGCGGCCCGCTCCCGTTCCCGAACCAACCTCCACGCCTCCCCACGAGAGCATTGGTCGCGAAGCCCGCGCGGCGATGAACGTCGACGCGTGGCACACCGCCGGCCACCGCGGCGCGGGGGTAAAGATCGCGGTGTTCGACATCCAGTGGTTCGGTCGAGAGCTGAATTCATCCCTCGCTGACGCACCCTCTCACGACTGCTTCGCGCATCGCTCGTGTGCCTTGCCCATCGACACAATCACGCCTCAGTTTGCGTTCGAAACGGGCGGGCACGGCATCGCGTGCGCCGAAGTCGTTCGCGCCGTTGCCCCGGAAGCAGAACTCCACCTGGTGCGAGTCAACGGCCTGACGGCGCTTGAGAATGCCGTGGATTGGGCCGTAACGGAAGGCATCGACATCGTGAGCATGTCCATGTCGTTCTTCAACGAGTCGTTCTACGACGGCACCGGCTCGATCGCCGATGCGATGGACGTGCTGAGCGCCGGCGGCACGCTGATGGTCGCCAGCGCGGGAAACTACGCGCGCCAACACCACCGCGGGCACCTGACGGACGACGATCGCAACACGCTTCACGAGTTCGAGGACGGGTCGGAGACCCTCGCGGTTTACCTGACCGAAGGCACCCCGAGAATCTCGGTGATTTGGGATGAGTACGGCGCCTGCGGAACGACCGATATCGACGCCTACCTGTACAACCAAGATGGCGACCTCGTGGGCCGAAGCACCCGGACGCAACGGGCCGATGCCCAAGGCTGTTTTCCCGCAGAAACCATCACCGCGAGCGTGCAGGACGACGGCTGGCATGAACTCACGCTCCACCACGTTCGGGGGCCCCGGGGTGTGGAGTTCAACGTTCTCACTCGATCGGGGCACCTCGCCCAACCCCATGCGGAAGGGTCGGTGACCGATCCCGGGAGCCACCCGAGCGTGTTCACGGTCGGCGCTGTGGATGCGACGGGGTACCGGTTCAATCCCGTCGAGCGGTTCAGCTCACAGGGCCCCACACCGAGCGGACTCACCAAACCGGACATTGTCGGTCCCGACGGGTTGACCACGACCGTCTATGGGCCCGGACGGTTCTACGGCACGTCGGCATCGACCCCGTCGGTCGCGGGTGCGGTGGCTGTGTTGATGAGCGCCGACCCCACCCTCTCGCCTCGTCAGGCCGCTCAGCAGCTCGCAATGCACGCAATCAACGAAGGACCGCACTGGATGGCCGATGGCGTGGATGTGGGATCGGGAAAGGCCCGGCTGCCCAGCGTGAGCGATGCGGCCATTGGGTGCTCGCACCGCATGGCACTGGCGCCGTTTTTGGCCTGGATGCCCGTCGCGCACCGCCGCCGTCGCCGCGATCGGATCCGCGATGACCCCGCGACGGCCCCCGTCACAGCGGGCCCAACACCAATTTCACCCCCAAAGGCTGCCATCCATCGGTAGACTCCGGTCAGAGAGGATTTTCGCCATGCGCCCAGTAAGCACCGTCGCCCTGATTGCCTTGGTCGGCTGCGGGACCGAAGAGTCAACCACCAGCCGCCTGATCGCCGTCGATGCCGATCAACCGGTCAGCATTCAACTGCACGATACCGTGGGCGACACCACCATCCCCGTGTCGGTGCGTCAGGTCAACAGCTACGGTGCGGCGGTCCCCGGCGGAACCGCCTTCGTGGCCGTTCGGGGCGGTGCCACCATTCCAACCGGGCGCGTCGCGTTCGATTCGACGGGCTACGGCACCGTGAACGTGGAACTCAAGCGGGGGACCGTCGCGCAAATCCAGGTGCAGCAAGCAGACAACACCGATGACTTTGGCTCGGCTGCATCGATTTATTCGGTCTCCGCCAGCATGCCCGATCTGCCCCT
>JAYZVA010000100.1:0-5108 GCA_036156175.1 Myxococcota bacterium | reverse complement strand
GCGGCCGGGTTTGGTGTGGGGGTGACCGGCAGCTCCAGCGCTATGCGCGGCATCGCGGTCCCGGGGCGCGGCGGCACGGGCTACTACTTGGAAGATTGCATCGGCGCGGCGGCTCGCTGTCATGCGTTGACTGAGGGTACCAACACCTTCATTTCGCAGCACGAAAATGCCACAGGCGTGCCGTGGGACGGCACGTTGGAAGACGGCGAGACGTTCTTGCACCAAGATGCGGAAGAGCACCTCACCTATGCGGTGTGGTCCACGAACGACGAATGCCTCGCGGTCGCCGGCCACGACGTCGGGTACTACGCAACGCATGGGTGCGTGAACTTGGGCAACTGAACCCTGTTGGGGCGTTGGCTGGCCGGGGTGCGCGCACGGATTCGGTGATTGCATGCAGCGGTTGCGCTCGCGTCTACGAGCTTTGCGGCAGGTTTTTTATCGCCGGACTGTCACATTGATCGAAATCGGTTACGGGCTGAGCAACCTCGATCTGACCGGGTTGTCCGGGCACGCACGAGGTTCCCTCTGGAGGAGACAACAATGAAGAACTTTACTCTTATGCTTGTGGGCCTTTCTGGCCTTGCAATCGGTTGCGATGACAAGTGCGAAGACACCGCTGCTGGCGGTTGCGAAACCGGTATCGAAGCCGATGCTGACGCTGACG
This sequence comes from Myxococcota bacterium, assembly GCA_036156175.1. GTDB lineage: Bacteria > Myxococcota_A > UBA796 > UBA796 > UBA796 > UBA796. Next base: position 4,441 of record JAYZVA010000100.1, on the reverse strand, counting down.
CTGATGCCGACGCCGACGCCGACGCTGACGCTGACGCTGACGCCACCTTCGCTGCCACCAACACTGGTACCAGCATCGACGCCACCGTCACCAACCCCCACGCTGATGGCTACTACTTCGGCATGGCCGAAACCGGTGCTGGCGATGCTGGCTGGTACGGCGAAGATGGCATCACTGGCGACATCCTGCACGACATGGGCGAAGACTCGGCCTTGAGCCTTGCTTGCGTCGACACCCCTGACGCCGTTGTGGCCAGCACCACGACCCTTCACTGCGTCAACGATGCCGTGTGGGAAGGAACCACCTACGCCTTCTTCGGCAACGAAAACGGCGACAACTGGGAAAGCGTCAGCTTCTCCGGTGGCGACGACACCTCGTACTACGAGTAGGTCATTGCCTCATCGATGGGACCCGGTCTCATCGGCAACAACCCGCCTGGGCATCCAGGCGGGTTTTGTTGTTTACGTCCCGCGCGATCAACGGGATTGGGTTCGACGGATGGCCACGTCCACGGTGCCATCCGGGTTGTACGTCACCGTAGTTTCCATGGGTCGGTCGGTCAGCCATCGCGGTTCCGTTGGATCCATCGACACCGAAACCGTTGTCGCGTCGACCCAGCGTGCCGCGAGGGTGCCTCGGCCGTGCCCGGGTTGCCCGTTCACGTTCATGACGAACTCGGAGCGAGCGGTGCCTTGGAATCGCCGGCGTAAGTCGGGCAGGGCCGGTTGAACGGTGAGCTCAAACGTTCGGTGTTCGGCGCCGTGTTGGTCGACGGTGATGCGATGGAGTTCGTGATTCGAAAATTCGTGCGCAAACGCGACCACGCCGTTGTCGTGATGGGCGCGGCCATCGTGAAGTCGCCATTGCTCCGTGCCTTGCGTGGGCCACTGAGGGTCGGCGGGTGACGGCCGCTGCAGGGTGAAGGCACCGTCGCTTTCGGAGAGTCGGTAGTTGGCGATGGCGAGGCCCGCTTGGGTTTGTCGCAAAATCGAGCGAAACGGGACGAGCCCCAACACCTTTTCCACACGGGTGGCATCATCGCCAATCTGGATGTGCCCACTGGTGTTGAAGAGCAAGAAACGATCGATGTCCAAGACCGCAGCCACGACGTCGCGGCTGTGGCCCATGGTGTTTCCGTTTCGCTTATTTGGCGGCTTCTCGGGCATGGTTCCTGATGCACACGCCTCGACCGCTTCGTCGCGGGGATTGGTGTACGAGACGCACACATCGATGGCTTTGCCATCGCTGTTGTCGACCACCCGGAGGGCGCGCTCGTAGCGGGGCGCGGGAATTTCGGGCAACCAGGTGTTGAGGTCGGGAATGTCTGCAACGATGGTTTGCCGGCCCGTGGGATCGGAATCTTTGGCGATCCAGAAGTTTCCGTGCGGGGTGTCGAGGCGGGCGTACTCGTGCATGCTCCAGTGCGGGCTGTCGCTGACCATGACGATGTCGACGGCGTACTGCACGCCAAACGGTTGCAACGCAAGAACTGGGAATGGCACCAATGGTTCCGACTCATAAGCCACACCCGAGGGCATCGGGTTGTTGAAGGCCGCGAGCTCCGCGTCGCCCACCACGGGGTGCCCAGGCAGGATGGTGCGGAGGCCGCAGGCTGTGGTCATGGCGAGCAACAGCAGCGTCATGGTCTAACCGTAGATCCGAAGTGCGCTGATTGCCACCAATACCAACGCCCACGCGATTGGAAATGCCCATGCCAGCCGTCGAGACCAGCGCCGCTGAAATGGGGGTTGACCCTGGAGCAGTGAGGCGAGGAAGAACAAGGCCATGGGGTCGTAATACTTCTGGTACGCCCGACCGCTCATCAGATTGGCCAGGGCGAATGAGAGCGCCGCCAGAGCCATGAACCTTCCATGGCCGGTTCGAGGGTGATTGAACAATGCAAGGAGGGCGAGTCCACCGGCCGGCACGGCGATCCAGAACACGGCCGGGACCTCGGCAATTTCAGGAGTGTGGCGCGCAACAGACCACAACGCACCGCCGATTCGGTTGGGTTCATCCACCCATGGCATCGAATGGACCGACAACAAGGCGCCACACAACGCGGCGATGCCGGGCACCCACAATCGGGCATTCGAGGTGCGCAGCGTTCGAATGATCCAGGGCGCAACGCAGCATGCATGGACGCCCAACACTCCGAGAAACATCACCAGCGCATCAAGGTTCAAGCCGCGCTGGTGTCCGGCCGCAAAGCTGGGCGGCGTGAGGCCACCCCATGACACGACGAACGGGGCGAGGGCTGCAGCAGGCAACAGCGACCACCCCAGCCACGGGCGCCAGCGTCCCTGATGAAGCAGGGGAACCAGCACGATCGGCGTCACCGCCCAGAGGTGAATTTGCCGCGTCATCACGGCGGCCGTGGCCCAAGCCCCCGCCAACATGGCTGCGCGTGGAACATCGGACCTGCAGAAGCGAAACACCAAAAAAACGCACAACAATGCCGCGTTGTCGGTGCTCAAGCGAACCGCTGGACCAACAAAATACGGACTGGCGCCAATCAGCAATCCGCCCACCACTGCCGTGGAGCGTCGGCCCCACTGACTGAGGGCCTGAACCGCGGCCCATAGCGCGCCGCAGGAGATCAGGAGATTCGTCAGGCGCAGGACGGTGAGCGATCCCTCGCTGATTCGCGACAGGGGACTGAGGAGCAGATGGTAGAGCGGCGTGGTGGCTGAGCGGTAATCCCGCAGGTCAGGCCAAGGCAGGTCTTGGGCGAATTGTTGGATGGTCGGGTGGTGAAAGAGCCGTTCATCAAGGTCGTCAAAAATTGTCAGGGTGTCCATGAACACGGCAGGCATCCAGGCGATGGCCCACACGAGCACGGCGAGCGGCAGCGCCGGGTATGTTCGGTCTTGGTTCACGATGGCTCTGTTCGGCAATGAAGGTGGGGTCTTAATGAAATGGGCTGGGATTCCGACATCTCAAGTAGAACACATTTGAATTTCCCTCCAGGCCGCCACTGGAATCCCTGTGCCAAAGAACCCAACCCGTGGAACAGCCCGTGGAACGCCTCCAAAACGACGGCGAAATCGACGGACCATCCGCGCTCGCAAGGCCCTTCTTCGCGTTGACGATTGGGATAAAGAATTCTACACTCACCCGACCGTTCTAATGGGGGACATTAGGGGGTCTGCCCAGTCTTGGAGGGACGTATGCGTTTCCACAGTTTTTTAATGGTTGCCTTGCTCGGTCTTACCGCGGTCGGTTGCGCGAAAGACCAAGACGAGGACGGCTTCAAAGGCGACGATGACTGCGATGATTTGAACGCTGCGGTGAACCCGCGCGCCGACGAAGCATGCGATGGCATCGACAACAACTGCGATGGGAACATCGACGAGGGCTTGATCCTCGAATGGTACGCCGACAACGACAACGATTTGTTTGGCGACCCCAACACCTTGGTCTCCGCGTGCATCCAGCCAGCCGGCTACGTCACGGAGTCAGGCGACTGCGACGACACGGATCCGATGACCGGCCCCGGTTTCGCCGAGCTGGAAGACCTCACGGCCTGCATGAAGGATGCGGATGACGATGGATACGGCGCGGTGGGCGACGAAGATTCGCCGTTCGAGTCCGGCGGCGACTGCAACGATGAGTCTGCAGAGTTTTACCCCCTCGCACCCGAAGACAACTGCTACGACGAAAACGACTACAACTGCGACGGCTCCGTGGGCTTTGCCGATGAAGACGGCGACGGGCGTCCCGCATGCGAAGACTGCGACGACAACGACGCGGCGCGGCCGTCGATGTGGTACGTCGACTACGACAGCGATGGGTTTGGCAGCGCGATCATCAGCCAAGAGATGTGCGAACCCCCAGCGGGTGAGGAAGACCGCTGGGCTGAAAACACCGACGACTGCAACGACTTGGTGTCCACCATCAACCCGGACGCCACAGAGGTGTGCAACGAAGTGGATGACGATTGCGACTCGGTGATCGACGAGGACGTGACCTCGGTCTTCTACAGTGACGTCGATGGCGACGGGTTCGGCAATCCCGATGACACGGTGAACGCGTGCTCCGTCCCCACCGGCTACGCGGCGACCGATGACGATTGCGACGACACCGAGGCCACCGTAAACCCCGGCGCAGAAGAGGTGTGCGACGACGGCATCGACAACAACTGCGATGGCGAGGGCGGCGAGTGCTCGATCGATCCCGAAGCCTCGGACGTGGTGCTTTGGGGAGCGGCCACCGGCGATGAAGCCGGCATCTCGGTCAGCGGGGGCGGAGACCTGAACAGCGATGGGTACGATGACTTGGTCATCGGCGCCAAGCACGAGTCCACGGCCGCCACGCAGGCGGGCGCTGCATACATCGTGTACGGCGGCGCGGACCTCCCCGAAGAGATGTCGTTGGACGCGGCCGATGTGTTTTTGACCGGCGAAAACTCCGCCGACAAGGCGGGCCGCGCCGTCCAAGT
>JAYZVA010000099.1:0-8379 GCA_036156175.1 Myxococcota bacterium | reverse complement strand
CCACGCTTGTTGGCGCACTTTCCCGCGTCTTGAGTCGGTTTTCGCCTGAGTCTGGTGGAACCGTGAACATCGATGTGGGCATCGACGGCATGACCGATGTGTGGGATGACGACACAGACCACCGTTTTCGCTTGGAGCCGGAAGAATCCACCGCATTTGACTTGGGCGGAGACCCCACATCGGAGCTTTGGGATGCACCCGTCCCCGGTTCGGGTGCACAACATGCCCTGGCGATGAACGCGGTTGATGAAGGCCGTGCGGTGCATGCGATCAAGCTCATCGAGCACGCCCCCACGGAAATGGAAGCCTGCAATCTGGCGCTCGATGCGTTGATGACCCATATTCCTGCGGAAAGCGGGTCGATCCTCCTGGCCGAGTCGGGGCTCCTTCGATTTGTGTGTGTGCGAGGCCCAAAAGCCCCTGAATTGGAAGGCCGCACCATGGCGATTGACAACGGGGTCGCCGGTGCCGTGTTGGCGACTGGCAAACCAGTCCACCTGCGCCAGGCGCGCAAGCACCAACGGCACAACGCCGGCGTGGACCAAAGCATCAACCACCTCACCCGAACATTGCTGGCCCTGCCAATCGATGTTGCCGGCCAACGCCGGGGCGTGTTGGAGCTCCTCAATCCGTTCGGGTCAGAGGTGTTCGTTGAATCTCACCAGACCTTCGCGCACGCCGTAACGCTGGCGCTGGGCGACCGCCTTCACCGCCCCTGAAGCCGTGCCATCAGGGGGCCCAAGGCCGGCTCCGGGACGTATCGCGTGACGTCACCGCCATTCTGGGCGATTTCTTTCACCAACGACGAACTGACGAAGATGTTCTTCGGCTCGGTGAGCAGAAAGACGGTCTCGATCCGCGGGGCCATGTCCATGTTCGCGAGGCCAATCTGGAACTCGAACTCGAAGTCTGAGACGGCTCGAAGGCCCCGCAGGATAAACCCCGCACCGACGCTGCGGCAGTGATCGATCAACAGCCCATCAAACACGTCGACCGACACGGTATCCAGGTCGGCCACGCATTCCTCAAGCACGGATCGACGCGCCGCGACGGACAGCAAATACTGTTTCTTGGGGTTCTGCCCGATCGACAAAATCACGCGGTCGAAGAGCTGCGTCGCCCTTCGCACCAGGTCCATGTGCCCCGTCGTGATGGGGTCGAATGACCCCGCGTACACTGCGATTCGTTCCATCACTCCAGCCCTCGCGACGAGTTTATCGCGTCGCCCGTGGGGACGCAGCGCCCAAGTGGCGCCGGAGTGCACCGCGAAGATCCGCGCGACCTCGAAGGCTCGCGAACACCGGGTCGATGGCGATGTCGCGTTTGAGTTCAAGCTGCATTTCTCGATCAAGCCGCTCTCGATGTTCCAGTGCCCGAGCCAACGACCGGACGGCTTGCCGCTCATTGCCAAGATGTGCATCAACAAATGATGCGGTGAGGTCGGTGTACGGATGGTCAGGGGCGATGGTCTGGAGCGCGTCGAACGCGCGCATCGCGTCGCCTGGACGGCCAAGCCGGATTTCGCTCATCACCATTCCGCTGAGGGCCAACACATGGTCGGGCTCCCGGTCGAGCAGCTTCTTGTACAGGTCCCGTTCGGCCCGGTGTGCGCCGTCCCTGCGCAACGCCCAGGCCAGCCGCAACGCAGCGTTCGCATCCAGCTCATCAGCCTCGACCAGTTGTGCGTAATGCCATGCGGCGGCATCGTAATGACCGGAGTTGTAAGCGGCCTTCGCGACAATGCGCCGGCTCTCGGTATCCTCCGGATCGGCGAGCAGCCTTGCGTCGGCATCGGCGAGTCGCTGGTCCACGAGGACCGAGTCGTTCAGCCAACGCCAATACCCAAACTGAGTGGCGTATTTGTCCGGCCGATGCGCCGGGCCATCCAACGGCGGCGGCCCCATCGCTCCATTGCGGCCGTCGCTTACGTTGAGGGTGGCCCGTTGCTCCAGCGCCGCATCCCTCCACAGCGGCGTCGTGGTGACTGCAGCGCCCGGCTGCCGATGCAGCCAAGCACCCACAGCATCGATCCAGGTGCCCACCAAGACCACGACAACCATCGCCATCAAAAAGCGGTGGTCGATGACGGCTTGGGCAAATGCGCCCCGCTGCCGTCTTGGCTCTGTGTGACGCAGCTCCACCGAGATCGTTGGCAGTCTCAGCGTGACAGATTCGCCCTCCTTCAGCCCACGCCCCAGGGCATGCAAATCCTTGCCCACCCGTCGCACCCGAACCGAGGCCCCCGGAAACAAGACAGAAGCTCCCGGAAAATCACCCAACACCACCGCGGACCGGACAGGCAGCGTCGTGTCGTCGACCACGACCCCATTCAACCGAAGCTGGATGTTCAGATCACCCATTGGGCCCACGGTTCAACTGGGGTGCTCCACCGAGGGTGAGCGGAGAGTTGTCCCCATACGTTTGGCGGAGCAATGCCCTGACGCCGGACCGCTTCCGGAGGTCGTTCAGGCTTGGGTCCAAGCGAATGTCCTGTCGAAACTCGATGTGATGAAAGGTATCCATCTTGTCGATGTCCCCAAGTGCTTTCTTGAGGTGCCGCTGCGCCTTGCGCATGCGCCCCTGGGCGGCCGCGATTTTTGCTCGGTGCAGCTCGGCATACGGTACCTCACTGGGGTCGGGGCGGAGCTGGTCCATCAGCGCCTCTGCCTCGCGAAAGCGCCCCTGGTGGGCGAGGTTTACCGCCAGGTTGTTTCGGGTATTGGAATTCTCGGGTTCCAACGCAAGCGCGGTTCGATACAGGCGCTCTTCCTCGCGGTACTCACCCGACCGCTTGTACGTCAATGCAAGGTTGTTCCAGCCTGCTGCGTCCTCTGGATAGAGCCGAATGTATTTGCGATAGAGCGCGCGGCACAACTCGTAGTTTTCCGACAGGTAGGCGTAGTAGGCCACCGTCATGATCGCATAGGGCTCGTCCGGGTCGATTTGCATCAGCTGGCGCGCAAGGTCCAGCCGCTCCGTCATCTTTGTGGTGTCGTCTTGGTTCGCCTCGGCGACATCAAACCAATCGTGAAAACCCCACCCAATGAACCGCTCGATCGAGGGCTCCATCCCCTCAGTTGCGTCACCCGCGTCGCTCCCCGCCTCCACCAGGCCTTCAATCCCCAGGGGCTGTGGCTCCTCCTCAACCAGTGGGTCAATCTGCCCAACCGGTGTTTCTTGACGCCCAGACGCAGCGGTTTGCGCGACGTCCTCGGTCGTGGGCGGCTGCCGACGCACGGCTTCCCCTGCTCGCTCGCCTCCGCCGGCACGGTCGGCCGGGCCCACAGAACCCGCAGGCAAGTAAAACGACGGCAAAACGTCAACGCTCTCGGGACGCTGGACGCGCGCGACCGGCCCATCTTCTGCGCCACTGAACTGCTTCTTCAACAGCCGGGCGATGAGTTCGGGGGAAGGCTCGACCGACTGAGTCACGGCCGGAGCCGTCCCGACCAAGGTCTGAAACAGGTAGTTGAGTTGCCCGAGTCCAACCGTGAGCGTCAACATCATGACGAGCAAGCCGACGTCACCAAAAGAACCCCCATCGGAACGCCGCGCAGGCTGCATTGGGATTTCAACGAAATCAACCGCGACGCCATTCTTTCCCCGCCACGTCCAGTGTTCGGCTTCGACCGCCTGCACACCGTCCATCTCCGCCCGGCCCTTGCGACCCCACTTGAGTCGGGGCCCATTCGGTCCCGTCGGCGTTCGAGGCACGGGGTCGGACCATTCGGTAGGTTTTCCGGGGGCCCACAAAACGAACTGCTCCACAACGACGCCGTTGAGCATCGTGGTCGTCTGCAAGCCATAGCGTTTCGGCATCATGGACTTCCCAGTTCGATCGCACCCGTTTAGACCAATTACGGCTTGTTTGACCGCAATCTTTACTACTGTACCCGCTCCGAACCCCTCACCAAGAAAAACCTCGGGATGGTCGCCATGGCCACTGCTGCCGCCGTCATCATTGGAAACGAAATCTTATCCGGCAAGTTTGCCGACGAGAACAGCCCGTGGCTGGCAAAGCGATTGGGGGCGATTGGGGTCGACCTGATGCGGATCGCGGTGATCCCCGACGACATCGGCGTGATCGCGGACACGGTCCGCGAGCTCTCCACCCGCGTCACGCATGTCTTCACCAGCGGAGGCGTGGGGCCCACGCACGACGACGTCACCTTTGAGGGAATTGCGCGGGCATTCGGTGTGCCACTTGTACGCCATCCCGCCATCGCAACCGCAATCCAGACCCACATGGGGAGCAGCGTCACCGAAGCCGCGCTTCGCATGGCGGATGTCCCGGCTGGCACCCAACTGGTGGGCGAGGGCTTTCCGGTCATGGTGTTTCGCAACGTCGTGATTCTTCCGGGTGTCCCCTCCTATTTCCAGAAGAAGTTCGACCTCTTTGCCCGCACGTTGACGACCGATCCGAAGCTCAGCGAACGCATCGTCACTCATGCCCGTGAATCGGCCATCGCCGATGTTCTGACCGAAGCGACTGACCGCTGGCCGGCCGTCGAAATCGGGAGTTACCCGCGCGTGGAGGAGCGGCCCCCAACCGTCATCGTCACGATGGACTCGCGCGACCCGGTGTCACTGAACGAAGCTCACTCCTGGCTCAAAGACGCGCTGGCATCGAACTCCTCATAGAGGTCCAGGCATTTGTCGGTCACCACCGAGGTGCCCCTCGAACGCAGTTCTTCGGGTGTCATCCACTCAAACGCCGTCCAATCGGCGAAGCCGTCCGCCGGCGGTGGTTCGGACGATACCCAAACCCGAACATTCAAGCGCTTGTGGCTCAACACATGCTTGAACGAACCCAGCGGTTTTGCAAACGGGCAGTGCACTTCTGGAAACGCCCACAGCCCAGACCACAGGCCCGTTTCCGGTCTCCGACCAGCCCACACCGTCCGACCTGCCGTGTGAATCGTGAGATCGACATCAAAGCGGGGAACCGCTTTTTTTTCTTTGGCCGGCGGGTACGCGAGGGGCTTGCCCAGCTGGTTTGCCCGGCACGCGATTCGAATCGGGCATTCGTCGCACAGCGGCTTGCGCGGCGTACAGATGGTCGCGCCAAGGTCCATGAGGGCTTGGTTGTAGTCCCCTGCTCGCCCCGCCGGGAGGTGAGTCCGGGCGTGAACCCACATCTGTTTCCGGCCGCCGGCATCCGCATGGATCCGCGCCATCACCCGAGCGATGTTCCCGTCGACGGTGGCTTCGTCCTGGCCGAGCGCAATGCTCGCAATGGCCGCCGCCATGTACTCCCCGACACCGGGAAGCGCCCGCAACCCCGAGACGTCGGTGGGGAACGCGCCTGCGTCGGCCACAATCCCTGCGGCTTTGTGGAGGTTCCGCGCGCGCGAGTAGTACCCGAGGCCTGACCACAACACCAGCACGTCGTCCAGAGGCGCGCGAGCGAGATCTTCAACGGTTGGGAATCGCTCGATGAATCGTTCGAAGTACCTGAGCCCCGTCTCCACTCGGGTTTGCTGAAGCATTACCTCCGACACCCATACCCAGTAGGGCTCTGGATTCTCTCGCCACGGGAGAATCCGCCTGTGAGCGTCGTACCATTCCAACAAGGGCTTAGAGACTCGGTTCATGAGCGTCCATCCGACGGTGGGATGCCCCATTCATAAGCTGGGCCGGCCGCAACGCCAACGCCCCCCACGCTAATCCCGGGCCGATGACTCCACCACCCGCATCGAGAGGTCGACCCACCGTGCCTGGTGAATCAACCCACCCATGCTCACTCGGTCGAGTCCCATACCATCGAGTCTCGGCAATCGTTCCGGGGTAATTCCCCCGCTCGCCTCCAGCATGACCCTGCCGTCCGCGCATCGCACCGCCTCGCGCAGCATGGCATCGTCCATGTTGTCCAGCAACAGCGCGTCTGCGCCGGCCGCGATGGCCTGCACGACTTCGTCGATGGTCTCCACCTCCACCTGAATGGCAAACCGTCCATCGACCGCGGCTTTTGCACGACCAATGGCTTCGGTCAAACCACCGGCCGCCATGATGTGGTTTTCCTTAATGAGCACCGCGTCGTAGAGCGCAAAACGGTGGTTCGCGGCCCCGCCCATGCGGACAGCGTGTTTCTCCAGCACCCGGTGAACCGGCGTGGTCTTCCGAGTGTCCACGACCTTGAGCCCGCCAGCCCGCTCCACGCACACCCGCGTATGGGACGCGATGCCGGAGAGTCGCATCAGGAAATTCAGGGCGACACGTTCGCCCGTCAGCAGCGCCCGGAGGGGTCCCGCTACCGTTGCAACCAAGCCCCCCATGCCGACGGACGCCCCATCGGGGACCGCAGCACGGTACTCGGCACCCACCTTTTTAAACGTCTCCGTCGCCGCGGCGTGACCACAGACGACCAGTGGAGCCTTCGCGCGGATTTCGGCCAACCCCGTCAGGTGGGGATCGACGCACGCATCGGTCGTGACATCCCCCGTACCGACATCTTCGTGAAGGGATGCCCGAACAAGTGAGCGCAGGTCCATCGTGCTACTGCCCGAACGCCGCGATCACCGTTTGCTCGACCGCGGATCCCTGCCGGTAGAACAGCGGATACTCGCTGAGCGCAACGGTGAGCGTCAGCTGGTCTTCTTCGCTGTAGACCGTGTTCGCATCGAATGCGTAAATCCACTCGCCTGGCGGCAGCCGGACCAGCACTTCTCCCGTTTCATCCCGGACCGGAACCACATACAAATCCCGACCAAGCCGGTAACCATAGGTTGCTTTATCCGTGAAGTCCATCAGTCCGCGGGATTCAGAGAATGCCAACCCACCCTCTTCCATCAGGTAGGGGATGAGCGCAGTGTGCAACTTGGCGTAGGTCCGGTAGATTTCGGTGGTCTCGTCGTCGAATATCCAAGGGCGGTGCTCACCCGCCCCACCGTTCTCCATGATGGCACTGAGCGCGCCCAGCTGCGCCCAGCGAATGAACACCTCCTTGGTGCGACCAAGCTCAGACGAATCGGTTCGGTATCCACCAATGTCTGAACCAAACATGGTGTACCCATCGTGATCCGACCAATACATGTTGCGGAGTGCAGCCTCCAAGCCGTTGAAGTCGGGGTCTTGATCGCCAACCCATCCGGCCCAGGTGATTTCTTGGGGGGCAAACTGAACGCCCGGCCCGCCGAGGTCGGCGCCGTAGTTGTCAACCGGACGGACGGTGTTCACCCGGTCGTCCCCCAAGCGCTCGCGGGTATAGTCGTGGAAGTCTTGGTAGTACATGTGGCTGTACTCGATTCGCTCCACGTCCCGCCCCAAGTACGGGGAGTGCTTCGCAACAATTGCGGAGAAGTCGAGGCCATCGAGCTTCCAACCGTCAATCCCCAGATCCAGGGTCTTGTCGACCAATGTGTGCCACCACGCAACCGCCTCGGGGTTGAAGTAGTCGATCAGACTTCCCTCACCTTTCCACCAACTGACCACCTGCGGGCCGTCATCGTCGGCGCTTCCCTTCATGAAGAAATTTCGTTCGGCCGCGTAGGCATACAGCTCGGTCTCTTCGACGTTGATTCCAGGGACTGTCCAGATGAACACGCGGACACCCTTGTCGTGGAACTCGTCCACCATCGCCTGGGGGTCCGGGTACAAGTCAAGGTCCCAGTCGTAGGTGCTGTATCCAGTCGCCCACGGGCTATCGATGATCACCGCGCCCACGGGAATGTCCCGCTCGATGTACCCATCGACGAGGGCAATCGCGCTTTCCTGGGTGGACTCGTCTTCCCACACCCAAGGCTCCATCACCCAGGATGGCCACGGCGGGGAAGTGTCAACCACAGCGCCATCGTCGGCGGTATCCTCCGTGGTTTTGTCGGTGCAGCCGACGGCGGCAGACAAGGCAATTGCAATCATGGTGTGTGTCATTGGGCCAAGCCCTCCCGAGCGGCGTTGAGTTGAACCAGGCGCACCTCGGCGGCCTCCGCCTTCTGGCGAATGTCCTCCACCACGTGTGCGGGTGCCCGGTCGGTAAAGTTTGGGTTCTTCAATTTCTTGGCGAGAAAAGCGAGGTCCTTTTCGACTTTTCCAATCACTTTATTCAGCCGTTCGCGTTCGGCATCGATATCCACGACGCCCTCGAGCGGCACTTTGTACGTCTGACCATTGACCACAAAGGTCGACGATGGGCCCGTACACAGACCGCCCTCCACCGATGTGACGCTGGCGAGGTCCCGCAGTGCATCAAGGTGTCCTTCGACCGCTTGGATGTCTGCAGCCGTCAACCCAAGCGGCAGCTTTGGAGAGATCTCCATCTCGGCCCGAAGCCGACGAATCGCTGTGATCACGCCCTGGGTGGTGGCCACCTTCGCAAGGGCGTCGGGGTCGACCGGGTAATCCGCGGCTTTCGGATACGCCGCGACCACGATCGAACCGGTT
>JAYZVA010000098.1:0-33389 GCA_036156175.1 Myxococcota bacterium | reverse complement strand
CTGCTCTCAAACAAGTCGCCGTCGCGCCGCGTTGGCGAGCTGGACAATCGTGGCTCGCATTTTTACTTGGCGCTGTACTGGGCTCAAGCGATTGCGCAGCAGACCCAAGACGCGGCGCTTGCCGAGCAGTTCGCCGGCATTGCCAACGCACTGGCAGCCAACGAATCCACCATTGTGGAAGAACTCAACGCGGCTCAGGGAGAAGCAGTCGACATCGCTGGCTACTACGCGCCCGACGAAGCACTCGCGTCGAAGGCCATGCGCCCCAGCGGTACGCTCAACCGCATCATCAACGGGATGACCTAAGTCCGCTTGTGGTCCACCTCAAGGTACGCCCCGAGGCGTCCTACCAGGATGTACAACGGAACCGTGTCCAGTGCGGCGCACGCCAGCTTGAACACGTAGCCGGCAACGATGAAGGTCCACAGCTGCGGCCACAGCGCCTCGCCTTGGTCAATGGGCAGACCCGCGGCGTAAAAGTGTGTGATGGTCATGACTGCGAACGAGTCAACAAACTGGCTCACCATCGTGCTGGCGTTGTTTCGCAGCCACAAATGGTTGCCCTTGGTGATGCGCTTCCAGAAGTGGAACAGGTGCACGTCGCACAGCTGCGCAATCAAGTAGGCCGACATGGACGCAATCACCGAGCCGAAGGCCAGGTGCTGCACTTGGAAAAACAGCCGTCCATCCACGCCCTCTGGCGGCAGACCGGTGGCCGGATCGATCGCCACCTCGGGCGGTAAAACGCCCCCCAGCCACAAGATGAATGCGACCCAAATGTTGAGCCCAAACCCGACCCAGACAACGTTTGACGCGCGCTTGCGGCCGTACAGTTCCGAGATCAGGTCCGTGCACAAAAACGTCACGGGATACGGCAACACCCCAACGGCCAAGGGCATTGGCACGTCGAACCCAAAAATCGTGAAGCTCAGGTCGATGAACCGCGTGAGGCCCAGCACATTGAGCATGGTCAACGAGCCGAGAAAGAGGCCGGAAATGACCAGGAACACCAACTCTCGACGGGCATGAAGGGGGCTGGCTTCAATTGGATGCAGCGGTTGGTCCATCCGAACTCCAGAGGCGCATTCCACGCGCGGTTGGATGGCAGGTTAACGGGTCTGGCGATGACTCACGCCGTTACCCGACCCAGAAAGCCGTTCTTGAGTGTCTCTGGGACCCTCGAGATTCACCAACTTTGCTCGGCGTCGGACAACCTCATCTGGCTGGTGGTTTGCCGCGAGACCGGCGCCGCGGGAGTCGTGGATGGCCCAGAGGCCGCCACCGTACTCGCCTATTGCAAGGCGCACGGCATCCGTCTGACGGCGGTCCTGAACACCCACACCCACCCCGACCACATCGGAATCAACCGCGACCTTCAGCGGCAGCACCGGCTCCGAACCCTGCGGGTGATTGGACCCGCATCGAGGGCTGAAGACGTGCCGGGCATCACCGAGCGCGTGGAAGACGGCGACCGGTTTCAGCTGGGCGACAGCATCGGGCATGTCTGGCTCACGGAAGGCCACCTCGATGGCCACATCTCGTTCCTGATCGATGGGGTGTTGTTCTGCGGCGACACGATGTTTGGCGGTGGATGCGGACGCCTCTTCGATGGTCCAGCCGCCAAAATGCACGCCTCTCTTCAGCGAATTGCGGCGCTGCCAGCCGAAACGCTGGTGTGCTGCGGGCACGAGTACACCCAGGACAACCTCCGCTTCGCCTGGATGATTGATCGCGACAATGAAGCGCTGCGTGACCGCATCCAAACGGTCTGGAACGTTCGCCGACTCGGCGGGTGCACCGTTCCATTCACCGTTGGCATCGAGCGGGCAACCAACCCGTTTGTCCGGGTCGCTGAACCATCGATTCGCTGGGCCGTGGGCGAAGAGTTTCCCGCCGTGGACACCGCCGACCCGGCCGCAGTGTTGGGCGCCTTGCGCGAGTGGAAGAACCGGGGCGACCACCGCGCCATGCCCGAAGACGTCTTTCCGGTTTAGTCGAGCGTCTGCACCCGACCAAAAACGTGCGGCTTGCCATTGCTGGGGCTGTTCAGCCGAAAGGCGGTTCCCCCTTCGTGAAGGCCTGCACTGAACGCGATGGAACCCGGCAAAAACACCGGGCGTTTGAACGCCACATCCACCTGCACGCGCCCATCGGGCACATCGTCATCGAGCTCGGCAATGGCTCGAGCCAGGAGCCACATCCCATGGATGATGTGGCGCTTGAACCCAAACAATTTTGCCGTAATGGGCCACAGATGGATCGGGTTCCGGTCCCCCGCGATGGTTCCGTAGCGCCGGCCGAGGTCCGACGGCATGGTCCACACCGTCGACCGAGTGGGGTCGGGCTCGGGAATCGGTGGCGATTCCGTTTTGTTTCCATGGCCCTTCGCCGCCGTCGACAAAACGGTGGTGACGCTCTCCCAGACCAGCTCCCCACCCGTGCGAACCTCGGTCACGAGATCGATTTCGCACCCCTTCCGGGCCTGACGCTGACCCTCCACCCAAACCACGATGTCGAGGCGGTCGGTCTCGCGGAGGGGCCGCTGTTGGGTGATTCGACTGGCGACGTGGACCAGACCCATCGCCGGCATCGGAAAATCCGAGTGCGTCAGCACCGCGAGATGAAGGGGGGCTGCGACAACTTGGGGCATGGTCAGCGGCACCGTGTCTGAAGCAGGAAAACCGCAGATCGCCTGGTACTCTGCCAGCCCTTCGATGGGGACGTCGTTCACCGCCGACTCAAAGCGTTGCAGGCTCTCGCCATCGCGCAATCCAGCTTTCCGGCCGAGCGCGGCCCGAAGCATAAAGCTGCCCGCACTCGGTCGGGCATCGAAATCAATGCGTGTGGTGGTCATGATTGCTCCGTCCACAGGGGGGCTTCGGCAAGGCTGCTGGGCCACGCCGATCCGGGGTTTCCAGGGATGTGCGTCCCGTTCGGATCGCGGACAAAATTCCCGACATCGGCGAATGCTCGCTCTTGGCTGGTGCGACCGGCGGCGTTGCGCATCGGCATCAACCGACCATCGACCCGAAGCGTCACCACCTCATGGGGTGCCGGACGAAGGTCGACCAACGCACCTTTGCGTCGGGCGTTGAGCAACTGCTCTTCGTTGCCAAGGGGATCCGCAATAGTCTTGGCCTTCAGGGTCCACACCAACATGGACGTCGGATCTTTGGATTCATGGGCACCGGTCAGCAGATCTCGGTACCCGTAAAACTGCTTGCCAATATCGTTTTGGTTGACCGGGCCAGCCATCAAACACGTCCCCACCAAGAGGTCGCAGTCCTCGGGCAGGTCCACGCATCCGGACAACTCGCACAGCCTGGCGGACCGACTGGCAGCGGCACCGATTGCCTGACACGCCACCGTTGGGTCGATGCCCGCCTCGAGCACCTCGGTGCGGTCAAGGCCCCCAATGTAGATTCGCTGACCGACCAGGGCGAATGCCTTCCGGCCACGATTGGCGTTGCGACTCAACGCGCGCCCCATGGGCAGGTCTGCCCACAACGGCAGGTTGGCGATCAGCGAATCGGTGATTCCGTTGTTGTCGGCTCGAATTTGACGGAGCCGCTCTTTTCCCCCGTCTGTCAGCACATCAATGCGCTCGAGCAGAAGAAGATTTTTTGCTTGATCGCGTGCGCAGCCCGTCCAGTGACTGAAGCTGTTGTAGGCCGCCCGGGCGGCCATGAAGGCCAGCTCTTCCGGAATGTCCATGTCTTGGCGATGTTGGTAACCCTCTGGCGCAGCCTCCTCGGCATTGACGCCGGGCTGAATCCGTTCGGAGCGAAACGCCAACAGGTTCGCACCAACCTTTCGCGCGGTGGACTCGGACAGTGGAATCGGCGTCGGCACCGTTCCCACCTGAGCCACCAATCCAATCCGCCACCCCTTCGCGGTGTCCGACGGCGTCAGGCCACAGAGGCGATTGATTTTCGCCAAGACCGACGCGTTGCGCTTTCGGGCCGATCGATCGGCGAAGGGCGCCAAGAACACCTGTGCCTGCCGGCGGCCAATGGATGCCACAACGGCGGCGCGCTCCATGGCTTCCGCCAGGATGCCGAGGTGGAGGTGCTGCAGGTAGCCGATGGACGGGATGTCGTCGGTGTGCATCCACCGCTTCGAGATCGCTCGCCATGGAACGGTGAACCAATTCAGCCCCAGCCGATGGCCGACGAATGTCAGCAGGAGCGTGAAAGGAGTTCGGTAGGGCCGGGTAAACACCACATGGGTCATCGCAGCGTGATCGAGCACGCTCGCTTCGCACCCGGACAGCGCTCTCAGGTGTCCGGCCAATGTTCGGCTATCCACCGGCCCCAACGTGACCTGCTTGTGGCCGCGAAAGTTGGTGCTCTGCCGGGCCGACAAGATGCCCAGGCTGACCTCATCGAACAACTCGGACTCTCGCACGCTCGGTCCCGGCTCAAACGCCACGGGGCGCTCGATGGCGAACAACGAAGCCGCCTCCGCACCCTCGGCGGGCGTCAGGGGCACCCGGGTCCGATACCCAACGGGGGAACCACTCTGGAGCAATGCGGGAAGCGTGTACCGGTTGCGCTTCTCGCCCTCGGCGGCGGGGTGTGCATTCCGACGCACGCGGAGCGACGGTTCAGGGGGTGTCACGGGCACAAGGGAAACTGGATTCTGGATCATGGCGACCCCGTATCAATGTGGCCAAGCATTGGCCTCATGGTGCACCGCCGTAACGCGCCGCGAACACCGCCACCTGCCGCTTCAGGTCGTCCAGTCGGTCCTCAGCGCCATCGAGGGCCGACATCCACCACACGTGCGCCTCGTCATACTGCTCACGGGTCACACCGAAGACAGCATCCAGCTGTGCATCGACCGACTCGCCCGAGGCTGTCCAACCGGCGATCGCTCCGCGAACCTCGATGTACCGCTGCAGGCTCAACGGTGCACGACTGGCCGACGGCAGCGGCGAAGACGGTTCGCCATCGTCGGGCTCAAGAAGGGAACGAATGGGTTCAAATCGTTGATCGATTGCCCCCTCACCCGCTGCAGACCCGAGCCTCGACACCCGACCGCGACTGCGCAACAACGTCACCACAGCAACCAGCCAAGCCAAACCAACGATGGCCCCACTGATGGCACCCATGACTGCCGGAATCCAGGGTTCCATGCCGCCTCCAGACGAAGCGTGCCCCATCAACGGCACACGGGTCAAGGACACAATACAGATTACCGATGACCCAACACACCATCGTCATCCCCACGCACGGACGCGGGCTGTACCCCATCACCGATCGCATCGTTGCGACGCTGCCGGACTCCACCTCGGAATCGGGCTTGGTCAACGTCTTCATCCAGCACACATCGGCGTCGCTGACCATTCAAGAAAACGCCGACCCGGATGTCCTGCGCGACCTGGACGCCTTCATGAATCGCTTGGTGCCTGACGGCGATCCGCTGTACGTGCACACGGCAGAAGGCCCCGACGACATGCCCGCCCACGTGCGCGCCGCACTGACGGCAACCTCTTTGACGATTCCAATGACGGCGGGCCGACTGGCACTGGGCCGTTGGCAAGGCGTGTACCTGTGGGAACACCGGACGCGTCCGTACCAGCGGCGCATCGTGGTCACCGTCTGCGGGTAACGGAGCCGCGACACCCCAACCCCTGCGAAGGAGTGCCGCGGCTCACCTCACTCAAGCCGCAAACTGGACTTCTCGGACGGCCACGCCCTGGTGGGCCAATGGCTGGAGAACGTCCGCTCGCAACTCATACCAGTCGTTCTTGCTGAGCGCGCCCAGGTGAATTCGGTACGCAAATGCCCGCGGCTGCTTCGATTCATGCTCCCATGGGGACACGAGCGCGGCGTCCACCCGCACGAGCGGCTCCACACGGTATTCGGTCAGTTCAAGGTGATTGGCCAAGCGACCAACGGCGAGGTTGGCGGCTTCCACTTGGTCGCTGTTGGTGGCGAATTCGATTTCAAGGAGGCGGTTGGTGTGCATGACGATTCCTTTGAGAGAGGGAGCAGAGTTCGAATGCGCCGCCAACATTGTCTCCAAGCATTGACCCGTCAATACGGAAATGACCCGGATGTTCCGTTCGTCACACACCTGTCACCGGACCAAACCTCTTGGGCAGATTTTTGCCATCGCGGCGATGCCGCCGAGCGCCATTCGGCGGTTTCGCACCGCGCGTTGCTGGGGTACACTGACGGCGGAGCGAACGGTATGGCCATCAACATCACGAGCGGTGAAATCGCCCAACTCGAGCACACCCGCACGACCAAGCAGCCCACGGGCGCCTCGGTGGCCCGGGGCGGCGCCATCGAGCATACAACCGAGACGCATCAGCCTGTGCCGGCACCGGCGACCGTCGTGTCGGATTCGCTGCGGCGCCTCTCGGACTCCCCTCGAAACGAGGCGCCGCACGGCCTCATGGAGCGCGATGCGGCCGCCATTGCCCCATCCGCACCAACTGCACTCCCGAAGACTGCGGATGCGTGGGCGTCCGATGTCGCCGCATTGATCACCAGCGATGCGGAACTGGCCGTCTTGGCTCAGGCGCACCAGCTGCCGGCACCAACCATGCCGATCTCGCTGGATCGTTAGTCGACCGGGGTCCAGACCCCACCGAGGTAGTCGCAATACGCCGCCGCATCCACGGGATTCAGGTCGTACAGCCGGTACACCACTCCATCGTCCGCAGCGCAATCGCCCATCGACCCGGTCGGGCAGCCCCCCCGTTCGCCACCGCGTTCCGCGCATTCATCTTTGGCTTCCCGCGACGTCCAGCCGCCATCGAACACCATGCAGACATCGGCACCAACCACGCAAGGCCTCGGAGCAACCGCCTCGTCCTCGCCGGTCTCGCCGTCTTTCCCCTTGCATCCACCCAAAGCCAAGACCAACATCATCCATCGAGTCATGCGCACCCTCCGGTTGGGCATGTAACGTGTGCGCGCACCGGATAGGTGCCTCCCATGATCTCAGCCGATGCCATCGCCCAAGCCGTCGAACGCCTGACGCCCCTCGTCCGTCGCACCGCCGTGGAAGCCGCCCCAACGCTCGGGCCGAACGTCTGGTTGAAGTGCGAGAATCACCAACTCACCGGCTCGTTCAAGATTCGGGGTGCAACGAATGCCATGTTGGCGCTGCCGCTGGAGCGACGCAAACGCGGCGTTGTCACGGCCAGCAGCGGAAATCACGGACTCGGTGTGGCGCACGCGGCCCAACGGTTGGGCATCCCCGCGACGGTGTTCGTGCCCTCATCCACTGACGAGTCCAAAGTCAGGGCAATTCGGGCGCTGGGGGCGACCATCGACAAGGTCGGAGACGACTGCGTCCACACCGAAGCCTACGCGCGCTTGGTGGCGCATCAGACGAACCGGGCTTTCCTTTCTCCGTACAACGATCCCGACATCGTGGCGGGCCAAGCAACGGTCGCGCACGAACTCCTCGAACAGATTCCCAACCTCGATGCAGTCTTTGTGGCCATCGGCGGCGGCGGGCTCATTTCCGGCATCGGTGCCCACCTCAAGGCCCACCGGCCATCGGTGACCATCGTGGGGTGCTCTCCCGCGGCATCTCCTGCAATGCACCGATGCATCGAGGCGGGACGCATCATTGACGTGCCGTGCCATCCCACGCTCTCCGGTGCAACGGCGGGCGGCGTCGAGCCGGGCGCGATCACCTTCGACTTGGTCCGAGCGTTGGTCGACGAATACGTCATCGTGGGCGAAACTGAAATTGCCCAGGCCATGCGGGACGTGGTGGACCATCACCACATGCTGATCGAAGGGGCAGCCGGCGTCGCGGTCGCGGGGTACCAACGCCTCGCCACTCGCTACGCGGGACAGACGGTCGCGATTGTCTTGTGCGGCGCAAACGTCAGCCGAGCGACCCTGGTCAAAGTTCTCGCAGGTTGAGGGCGGTCGGTTATACGCCACCGTCGCAACGGAGCTGTCATGACCGCATTATTCTACGCATTGTTCCTCGCCGCCTCGTCTCCATCCTTCGCCGAAGACGGATGGACCCATTTCGGAAACCCCTTCACGGTGACCGAGGCTCCCGTGGCCTCCATCGACCTGTTGGCCGACCCGGCGAAGTATGCCGGAGCGACGATCATGGTGGAGGGCCGTGTCGCGGACGTGTGCCAGAAAGCCGGGTGCTGGTTGGTGATGGCCGAAGACGACAAGAGCATTCGAATCCGCACCAAAGCGCACAAGTTCTTGGTCGCCAAAGACGGCACGGGCAAGGTCGCCAAGGTCGAAGGCATCGTCCGCTCACACACCGTCGACCCCAAGCGCGTGGCCCACTACGAGAGCGAGTCGGTCAACAAAGAGATCATTCCGGAGAAGCAAGCCGGCACTGAGGTGGTGTACGAGTTTGTGGCAACGGGCGTGGCCTTCAAGGACTGATCCGCCCAACCGTTTCACGGCGCAATGCTGGTTGCCGGAGCCCCCAAAGTGGTTAGTTAGTGTGCGCGCACTAACTTTCGGGGGGGAGACATGGCGCGGCCACGGCTGTTCACAGACGACGAGATCCTCGCTGCCACGCAATCGTGCATCTTCGAGCACGGGCCCGGCGTGTCCACAACCACGATTGCGGAGCGCGCGGGGACGTCGCAGGCCGTGCTGTTCAAGCGATTTGGGACCAAAGAAAAGCTGATCATCCGCGCACTCCGTCAGCCCATGCAGCGAAATCCCGTCAGCGACCTGTTGCGCAAGGGTCCCGAAGATGGTCCGATCCGCCCGCAACTGATTGGACTCGGCATCACCATGATCGGGATGATGCGACGCATGGTGCCTTGCCTGGCGATGTTGCATGCGGCGGGGCTGGGCTCCGACCACGAGAATGCGCTTGATGACAGCCCTGCAATCCGAGTTCGATCGCTGCTCGTCGACTGGTTCCAGCACGCGCTCGACGACGGCCGCATTCGCGGTGTGAACCCCCACATCATCGCGGTGGGGTTCTTGGGAATGTTGCACGAACGACCGTTCCGAGAAACCATCGTTCGCGACACCGAGCTCACCTGCACCGATGAGGAATACGTGACCGAGGTCGTGGATTCGTTGTTGTTTGGAATCGCTGCATCGGAGGAACCATGATGCACCTCATTCTGTTGCTGGCCTCGGCCCACGCTGGGGGAGCCGCCCATGACGAGGCCCAAGGGTTGGTATCGGCGGTCGCTCAGTACGGCGACGGCGCCGTGTCCGACCGGTCCGACGCGTGGTGGACCGCCATCGCCGACCCCGGCCTTCACACCGTGCTTCGGATGGGCATGGACGCGAACACCGACCTCGCCATTGCGGATGCACAAGTCGACCTTGCCCAAGCGGGCACGTGGAACAGCGTGGGCGCATTGCTGCCCAGCATCAGCCTCGAGGCAACCACCCAAGAGGCCCCCACGGACGCGATGAGCCTGAACCCCTTCTCGGCCACCATGCCCGACTATGGGGCGGCATTTGAGTGGCTCGGTGAGCTTGCGACTGGACTGGCCGCAGCGTCCGGAGAAGACCCCTCCACGGTGCCCGACTTTGCCGGAAGCACGGCGGAATCCCCCGACACCTACCGCAGCAGCAGCGCCATGGTGAAGGGCGCATGGGGCCTCGACATCTTTGGCCGCTCCACCATGACGGCCCTCGCTGCGGGGCGGTCCGCACGGGCAGCGAGCCAGGGCCGGAACGCCACCATGCGACTCGTCTCAACACGGGTTGGGATGGCTTGGTACGATTTGGTCGCCGCGCGCGAGCAGGTTCGCGTGATCGAAGCCCAACGCCAATCCGCAAACGACCTGCTGGAGTTGGTCGAGCTCCGCTACGAGCGCGGAGAGGCCGGCGCGCTCGACGTCTTGCAGCAACGGCAGCAGTGCGCGCAAGTCGCGGCGTTGTTGCCGCGGGCGGAGGCCGGAAAAGTCGCGGCGCATGGGCGGCTGGCCGTGGTGCTGGGCCAAGCGCCCTCGGCCGAACTGCCGCCGTCGAATGGGTTTCCAGTGCTCCCGAGCACCCCAGCCATTGGGAGCCCCGACCGACTCGTGCACGACCGGGCCGATGTGGCGGCGGCCATCAGTCAACTCGAGGGCGCCAAGCTTCGGCGGGGCGCCTCGTTGTCCGCGCTCCTCCCCACCCTCACGCTGACGGGTCAATACGGAAAACAGTACCTGACGTTGGACGAGACCCAAGACATCGACACGTGGGGGGTTGGTGCGGTGGCAACGCTTCCCCTGTTCGCAGGCGGTCGCACCCATGCGGGCATCAAGGCGGCCCGCGCGGAACGGGACATTGCCCGCATGCAGTTGCGGTCCTCGGTGCTCAACGCCGTGCAACAAATCGAATCCGCAATCGCCGCTGAAACCGCCGCCGAACAGACACTCGACGCCGTGCGAACCCAGGTTGAATCCGCGCGCACCGCGCTCACGGAGACCCGCCGCCGCTACAGCGAAGGCATCGCGCCGTACCTCGCAGTGTTGACCGCCACGGCCGCCGACCAAGCCGCACAGATCGCGTGGGTGGATGCCCAGCGCGGTCGTCTGCATGCCCGCATTCAACTTCACTCTGCTCTCGGCGGCACCTGGCTGCCCGCATTTGAGGAGTCCCCATGACCCGTACGAAAACCATCCTCCGACCCCTGCTCATTGTCGCCGCCGGCATCGGGATCGCTGGCGCCATGATTGCATCAAAGGGTGAAGCCGAGAAGGCCAGCGTCGAGGCCAAGCCCCTGCTTGTCGAGGCCATTCCCATCGAGACCGCCGACCTTCCCATCCCGGTGCGCGGCACCGGAACCGTCGTGGCCGCCCAGCGGGTCGCCATCGTGCCGCAGGTCGGGGGGAAGATTGTTGCGGTGAGCGACCAGCTCATGCCCGGGGGGCGATTCGCAGCCGGCGAGGTCATTGCACGCATTGAACCGCGCGACCATCAGGCGGCGCTGGACCAAGCACGCAGCAACGCGCAGCGGGCAGCGCTCGAGCTGGCCCTCGAGGAAGGGCGCAACGAGGTGGCCGAGCGCGAGTGGGAATTGCTGCGAGAGGGCGGCACCGAGCCGTCGGAGTTGGCGCTGAGAAAGCCCCAGCTTGCGCTCGCCAAACAGACCGCGACCGCAGCGAAGGGCGCCCTGATTGCGGCGGAGCTGAACTTCTCCCGAACGCGGCTTCGGGCCCCGTTCAATGCCGTGGTGCTGGAAGAGAACATCGACCTCGGCCAAGTCGTTGGACCGGGTGGGCCGGTTGCGACCTTGGTCGGAACGGACCAGCTGTGGGTCAACGTCTCCTTGCCCCTCGCTGAAATTGACATGCTTCAGTTTGCATCGCGCGACGGCACCGGCTCACCGGCGACCATCCTCCAGCGGCTGGCAGACGGCCGCCAGCTCAGCTTTGCAGGCACCGCACTCCAAATGGGCGGGACCCTGGACCCGACGACGCGGCAAGCGCAAGTCACCGTGGCCATCGACCGTCCCTTTGATCAACCCGACTCCCCCTTGCCGTTGCTTCCGGGGGCATACGTCGAGGTGGTG
Organism: Myxococcota bacterium; assembly: GCA_036156175.1. Classification (GTDB taxonomy): domain Bacteria; phylum Myxococcota_A; class UBA796; order UBA796; family UBA796; genus UBA796. The sequence goes on along the minus strand of JAYZVA010000098.1, from coordinate 21,911 downwards.
TTTGCGGGCGTCACCGCGAAGGCCGTCGCTCAGATTCCCCGCAGCGCGGTGCACAACGGCGACACGGCTTGGGTGAGCGTCGACGGGGTGCTGACACCGCGAACCGTCACCGTCAGCGGAGGAGACGCCGACACGGTGATGGTCCAAGACGGGTTTCGAGACGGTGACTTGTTGGTCACCAGCGCCTTATCGCTGCCCCTCGCCGGCACCCCCCTGCAAATCATCGGAGCAGAACAGTGAACGCATCTGGACCCATCGCATGGATGGCGAGGAACCCGGTCGCTTCGAACTTGCTCATGATCATCATTTTGGTCGCGGGGCTGCTCGGCGTTTCTCGAATCAAGCAAGAAGTGTTTCCGGAGTTTGAGCTCGACATGGTCATCGTGACCGTCGCGTATCCGGGCGCGAGCCCCGAAGAAGTCGAGCAGGGCGTGGTGCTGGCCATTGAGCAAGCCGTGCGCGGCATCGATGGCGTCAAGCGCGTCGGCGGCTCTTCCAACGAAAATGTGGGCTCCGTGTGGGCTGAACTGCTCGTCGATGCGGATCGGGACCAAGCCATTTCGGACATCAAGGCCGCCGTGGACCAGATCCAGTCGTTCCCGGTGGAAGCCGAAGAACCGATGGTAAAGGTGTTCAAGCAGCCGCGGAAGGTGATGAGCGTCATTGTCTCGGGTGAGACCGAGCTGCACACCTTGCACGCCATCGCCGACAAACTCCAAGGCCAAATGATCGCCGCCAATGGCATCACAAAGGTGGAGATTGAAGGGGTCCCGCCGCGCGAGATGAGCATTGAGGTCCCGCGCGAAACGCTCGAAGGGCTCGGCATGACGCTGGATCAGATCGCCATGCGGGTCCGCACCGCCTCGCTCGACCTGCCCGGTGGCGAGGTCGAGACCCGCGGGGGCGAAATTTTGGTCCGGGTGGCCGACCGGCGCCGGAGCGCGGAAGAATATGCCGACATCATTGTCGGCCAAAGCAACCGCGGTGGGCTGCTGCGACTCGGCGACATCGGCACGGTGGTCGATGGATACGCCGACAACGACCAGCGCACGCTGTACAATGGCAAGCCTGCAGTCCAGCTGAGCGTGTTCCAGGTGGGGGCCGAGACGCCCAGTGGTGTGGCCGAGGTGGCCCGCGACATCGCCGGCACCATGGCCACCCAGCTGCCCGACGGTTTCGGCATTCATTACTGGAACGACCAATCCGAGTTGCTCGATGGCCGCATCGACCTGTTGGTTCGCAACGGGCGACTCGGGCTGATTTTGGTGGTTGGAATCTTGGCGCTGTTCCTCAATGCGCGACTCGCATTCTGGGTGTCGCTCGGGATCCCGATCAGCTTCATGGGCTCCTTTTTGTTGATGCCTGGTCTCGACATGACCATCAACATGATCAGCCTCTTCAGCCTCATTGTGACCCTGGGAATGGTGGTCGACGATGCCATTGTTGTGGGTGAAGCGGCCTACGCCCGAATGGAACAGGGCATGGAGCGGTTTGAGGCGGCGGTGACAGGGGCCAGACAGATGGCCGTCCCGGTGACGTTTGCCATCTTGACCACCATGGCGGCATTCGGCCCGATGTTCTTCGTGCCGGGGTTCATGGGCAAGCTGTTCCGGATCATGCCGGCCATCATCTGCAGCGTGTTGCTGTTCTCGCTCATCGAGTCCTTCTTCGTTCTCCCGGCGCACCTGGCGCACATCAAGACGGAGAACTTCGGAAAAGGGCTCTTCGGAAAGGTCGAGTTGTTCCTCGAGGGACCCCGCAGCTTCATGAGCGGCAAGCTGATGACGTTCATCAACGGCCCGTACAGCGTCGCGTTGAGTGCCGTGGTGCGCAACCGGTACACCGCCCTCGCGACGGCCATCGCCACGTTGCTGTTCGCCATCGGTCTGGTCGCGGGGCAGTACTTGCCCACCTCCTTCATGCCAAACATCGAAGGAGAACTGGTCTCGGCGAGCGCACGGCTGCCCTACGGGTCGCCAACGGAGAACACCGAACAGGTCCGAGAAATGCTCGAGGAGTCGCTCGAGAAGACCATCGCTGAGTTGGGTCCGGACACCGTCCGAGGTGTGTACACAACCGTGGGCTCGCCGCCCGTTGTGGAAGGGCCGGGGCCCGCGGTCTTCAGCACCGGCTCCCACTTGCTTGGAATTCAGGTGTACTTGGTCCAAACCGACCAACGCGACTACGGTGCCAACGAGTTCACCGCCACCTGGGCGCGCAACACACCGGAGATTCCCGGACTGGAAGCCTTGTCGTTCACCGACGCGTGGGGCCCCAACGCCGGTGCCGCCGTCGACCTGCGGATGTCGCACCCCGACTCCGCGGTACTCGAGCAAGCGTCGACGGACATGATGGCCCGACTCCGCGGATACGGCGACCTCAAAGAATTCGAGTCGAGCCTGGCAGACGGAAAGCCGCGTCTCGATTTTCAACTGACGGAGAATGCCCGCGCGCTCGGGCTCACCTCGCAGTCCATAGGGGCGCAGATCCGGTCTGCATTCTACGGGGCGGAGGCCATGCGGGAGCAGGTCGGCCGCGACGAAGTGAAGGTCATGGTTCGCCTGCCAGAGGACCAACGCGGGAGCGAATACGACCTTCACGCCTTCACCGTTCGAACCCCCACGGGAGCGAGCGTGACGCTCGGCGATGTCGCATCGTTCGAACGCAACCGCTCGCCCACCACGATCAACCGTGAAGACGGAAAACGAACGGTCAACGTCAAAGCGAAGCTGGCCCCACACGCGACGTCCTCGCAAGCGGTCACGGAGGCTGTCAATGCAAAGGACATTCCGGAGCTGATCGAAACCTATCCCGGACTCGAGATCGGTTATTCCGGCGAACAACGGGAGCAAGCCGAGAGCTTTGCGTCGCTGGGCAAGAACTACCTCATCGCGCTCATCGTCATCTATGGGCTTCTCGCCATCCCGTTCCGCTCCTACCTTCAGCCGCTCATCATCATGTCCGCCATCCCGTTTGGCGTGGTCGGGGCGTTCCTGGGCCACTTGTTGATGGGGTTCAATCTGAACGTCATCAGCATGTTTGGAATCATCGCGCTCAGCGGGGTTGTGGTGAACGACTCGCTGGTGCTGGTCGATGGGGCGAACCGGGCCCACCGCGAAGGCATGTCTGCCCTCGAAGCGATCCAACTCGCCGGCAAACGGCGCTTTCGACCCATCTTGCTGACATCATTGACGACGTTTTTTGGGCTCGCGCCCATGATCTTCGAGACGTCCATGCAAGCTCGATTCTTGATCCCAATGGCGATCAGCTTGGGGTTTGGCGTGCTCTTCGCGACATTCATCATCCTGCTGCTGGTGCCCGCGGTGTTCATGATCGTGGACGACGTTCAGCGTTTCTTCCAATCCGAGCCCGACGACGAACACACGCCTCAACCGATCCCCGCCAAATGAACAGAGCCGGCGGGCGGATTCCCTCGGAAACCCGCCCCCGGCCGGTGCCCACAACCTTTGAACGGGGGCACCGAACGTCAAGGCCAATTCTGGTTACACACCCACATGTCCTCTCCATCTGACCTCGCTGAAATGCTCTCCCGCTCGCCGTTGCTGGCGGAGCTGGAACCCGAAACGCGAACGGATTTGGCACTGAAGTTCGAGATCCGCCCCTTCACAGCGGGGCAAACCCTGCTGGCCGACGGCGCCGAAGGCAGGGAGCTCATGGAGATCCTCTCGGGCACCGCGGATGTGTTCGTTCGCGAAGACCACCACCGATACCGCGTCGCCACCTTGGAGCCCGGCGACCTTGCCGGAGAGCACGGATTTTTCTCCGGGGACACGCGCGGCGCCGACGTGGTCGGGAGCTCCGAAGGGATCGTTGCGGTGTTGACGTGGGAGGCGTACCGGAGCCTGACCCAGGCGGCGCACCCGGGAGCGGCCCAACTGGAGCTGGCCGTTTTAAACAGCATGCGCGACCGCACCCTCAAGACCAACGCCCGACTGGGTGCGCTGGTGGATGCAACCAAGACCGATGGGTTTCGCGCGACCTTTGCGCGGCTCTTCGGTCGCGTGCAAGCCGCACCCGTGGTGACCCATGACTGACCTGACCCGTGTCCTGGGCACGCTCGCCGGCTTGCAACACGAATCCATGGGCGCGCTGCAAGAACTTGCCCAACTGTTCGACGAGCGGCGGTACGAGGGCGCGGACCTCTGCCGGCAAGGCGAACCCGCCGACACGTTCTGGATATTGACATCGGGTTCCGTATCCGTGGTCCGAACCACCTCCGGCAACACGCCCGTGGAGGTCGCCGTCTTGGAGCCCTGTGCACTGGTGGGCATTGCCGGCCTCATTGGAATCGAGACCCGTGCAGCCACGCTGCGTGCGCGCGGACCGGTTCACGTGTTGGAGATGAGCAGCGCCGCCGCACGAGCGAGAATCGACAACCCCGCCTCATTGGTGGGGGGCACGCTGCGACGCGCACTCATTGCCGCCGTGGCCAAGCAGGTGCGCCACACCAACATCAACATTGCGAAACTCGCGGTCCAAGTTGGTGTGGCCGAGCGTGTGGTCGATGAGAAAAACCTGTTGTCTGCAATCACCGTATTTTGAGGTGCGGATGCACCGTTCGGGCCCGCGAATAGGCGATGCCCGCCACCGGTCCCCAGAGAGTGCGTGAAAAGGCGGCTTTTTCCCTGCAAACAGAACAGTCGATGCACCCCTGCACGCAGCGGCCATGACGGACTGAGCCAACCGCACCCGGTACACTGTCGCCGAGGAGTGCTGATGGCCGACCAGATTCCTGTGATTGACATGCGCGACTGGGCGCACCCGGACCGACGCCGTGGATTCATTTCCACGTTGGGGGCTGCCCTCGAAGAGTACGGGTTTGTCCGCGTCACCGGACACGTCGTCAACCCCGATTTGGTCGATGAAGCCTACCGGCGACTCAGCGAGTTTTTCGACCGCCCAATGAACGACAAGCGTCGGTATTACCTGGAAGGCACTCAAGGTCAGCGAGGGTACACCCCCTTCCGCATGGAGCACGCCAAAGACCAAGACCTCCCGGACCTCAAAGAGTTTTGGCACGTTGGGCGTGAGTTCCCCACGACGCATGCGCTGTCTCGCGTCTATCCTTCGAACGTGTGGCCCGAACAAATCGACGGCTTTCGAGGCAGCCTTCTGGCGATCTTCGACGCGCTGGAGGGGTGCGCTCTCCAACTCCTTGATGCGCTCGACAAGTACTTGGGCAACCCCGCGGGCACGCTCCGCTCGATGGCGCTCGACGGCAACACCATTCTCCGCGCGCTCCACTACCCGGCCCTCGACGACCACACGCACATCCCCGGCGCCATCCGGGCCGCAGCGCACGAGGACATCAACCTCATCACGTTGCTGATCACGTCGACCGCTTCGGGATTGCAGCTGCTTCGCCGAGACGGAACATGGATGGATGTCAACGCGGAGCCTGGAGAAATCATCGTGGACTCCGGAGACATGTTGGCCCGCATCACCAACGGATTGCTCCCCGCCACCACCCACCGCGTGGTGAACCCCGACGATGGCGGTGCTCGTCGGTTCAGTCTGCCCTTTTTCGTCCACCCACGTCCCGACGTTGTCCTCCGCGTGTTCGAGCAGTGCCGCGGTCCCGGCTTCCCGCGCCCGAAGCCGGACATCACGGCAATGGAGTTCCTTCAGAACCGACTCGCCGCCATTGGTCTCGGCACCATCTGAAGCACGGCATCCACCAGACCGAGCCCAACCGCCCGACGGATGTTACATCCGCTCCCCACTTTGGAGCCGACCGTGATCCGTCTTTCATCATACGTTCAAGACCAGTGGAATGAGGGCACCGGCGAGACTGCCGTGTTGGTCAACCCTTCCACCGAAGAAGCCGTGGCCGAGACCACCACCAACGGGATCGACATGGCTGCAGCCCTCCACCACGCGCGCACCGTTGGCGGTCCTGCGCTGCGGGCGCTGACGTTCGCCCAACGAGGCGCATTGCTCAAGCAAATGGCCAATGCGCTTCACGAGCACCGCGAAGAACTGCTGACCATCGCAGAACTGAACAACGGCAGCACACGAGGCGACGCCAAGTTCGACGTTGACGGAGCCACGGGGACCTTGGCCAGCTATGCACGCCTCGGCGAGAAGCTGGGGGACCACACGCTGCTGTCGGACGGTCCGGTCACGCGCCTCTCCCGCGCGCGATTCGTTGCACACCACGTTTGGATGCCGCGCCCGGGGGCGGCCGTTCACATCAACGCCTTCAACTTCCCCGCGTGGGGCACCTTTGAGAAGGTCGCGGTGTCGATCTTGGCGGGCATGCCCATCGTCACGAAGCCGGCAACCGCGACCGCCTGGCTGGCTTGGCGAATGAGCCAGATCGTCGTTGACGCAGGGATCCTCCCCGCAGGGGCGTACAGCCTCATCTGCGGCTCTGCCGGCGACTTGCTCGATCGCATTGGGCCCCATGACACCTTGGCCTTCACCGGCTCTGCGGACACGGCGGGCCTGCTGCGCTCCAACCCCGTGTTCACCCACGGCTCGGCGCCCATCAACATCGAAGCGGATTCACTGAATGCGGCCGTGATTGGCCCGAAGGCCGAGCCCGGGTCCGACCTGTGGTACCTGGCGGTTCGCCACATCGTGAAGGGCATGACCCAAAAGACCGGGCAAAAATGCACCGCAGTGCGCCGCATCATGGTGCCGGCCGAGTGGGCGGACGAACTCTGCGCCGCAGTCGCCGAAGACCTGGGCCGAATCGTCGTCGGGAACACGGCCGACAAGACGGTCACCATGGGTCCGGTCGCCACGGCAAACCAGCTGCGAGATGTTCGCGCAGGCATCGAACGCCTGGCCGCCGAAGCCGCGATCGTGTGCGGCGGTTCGGCGCCGGTAAACGGGGTTGGCGCGAGCGCAGGCAAGGGATTCTATGTGGCACCCACGCTGCTGCGGGCGGCGAGCGCCGATGCGGCCCCCACGGTCCACAGCGACGAGGTCTTTGGCCCCTGCGCCACCGTCATTCCATACAACGGCGATGCCAGCGAAGCCGCCCGGATTGTGGCACTCGGCGGCGGCTCCCTCGTGAGCGCAGCGTACACCGATGACCGCAAGTGGCTCCGTGAATTCCTGTTGGGCGCGGCACCGTGGAATGGGCGGGTCTTGGCCTGCACCGCAAAGGTGGCCGATGAAACCTTTCCGCCGGGAATGGTGTTGCCCAACTCACTCCATGGCGGTCCTGGTCGCGCCGGAGGCGGCGCCGAGCTTGGCGGACTGCGCGGACTCGAGTTCTACATGCATCGCGTCGCCATCCAAGGCGACTCCGGCGTATTGGGCAAAGTCTTGGACATTCCCGCACCATGAGTTGGGAACTGGCCGGCGCTTCACTGAAGCTGATCATGGCGGGCATGGAGCCCGTCAAGGACGCCCCACTGGCCAAGTTTGGCTGGTGGCGCGTTGGCGGTCCCGCAGACCTCATGGTCGACGTGAACGACGAGCAACAGCTCGCCGCCGTCATGGACACCGACCTGCCCGTGACCGTGCTGGGCAACGGCTCCAACCTGCTGGTCGCCGACGAAGGAATTCGGGGCATTGTTGTGAAGCTTCGCGGGACCTTTCGGGCCATCGCCTTCCGGGACCCGGCTGCCGGACCGGGACTCCACAAACGCCTCGAGGGGCCCGCGGGAATCGCGGTGGTGGGCGCGGGAATCGCAAACTCCATGTTGCTGAAAAAGCTGGACCGAATGGGGGTTGGTGGATTGGGCTGTCTGACCGGCGTTCCGGGGACGGTCGGCGGCGCCATCCGAATGAACGCGGGCACAAGAATTGGAGAAATCGGCGACCGCGTTGCATTCGTGCGGATCATGATGAGCGATGGAACCATCCGGAACCTGACGCCCGATGAACTGAACTTTGAGTACCGGCGCGGCCACCTGCCCACCGGCAGCGTTGTGACCCGGGTGGGTCTGTGGGTCTCGAAGGACGCCCACCAAGACGAACAACGCCATCGGGAAGAGCACCTGGCGTACCGAAAAGCATCGCAGCCACTCGACCAGCCGTCATGCGGTTCGACCTTCAAGAATCCGCCGGGGGACGCCGCCGGTCGGCTGATCGATGCCGCGGGCCTCAAGGGGACCGCAATTGGTGGCGCGAAAATCAGCGAGAAACACGCCAACTTTTTCATCAATACGGGTGACGCAACCGCGGCCGACATCTATGCACTGATCCGACTCGCACGCGAGACGGTTCGGGAGCGGTTCGCCATCACACTCGAACCCGAAGTTCATGCCGTCGGGGACTGGCCCGAGGGCATGTGGCCGCTATAAGCAGCGGCCGAGGACACCCATGAACACCGTCGAATTTACCGCCGCCAACCCCGCACCCGCACCGGCTCCCGACATGCGGAATCGGGTGTGTTTCGTCATCGGATCGCCCCGATCCGGATCCACACTCTTGATGCGCATTCTAAACGCGACCAGCGCGATCTACAGCCGCCCGGAACCCCACCTGTTCCCTGCCTTGGCTCACCTTGGGTTCTGGAATCGGGTCGATGCAGCGCCCTACGACCAAGTTCAAGCCCAGGACGGGACGCGAGACTTCGTCGCAGACTTGCCCGGCGGCGACGCCGACTACTACGACGCCTGCCGCGCATACATGGACATCCTCTACGGACGAATGCTCGATGCATCGGCTGGTAACGAACAATATTTCTTGGACAAAACGCCTGCAAATGCGCTCGTGTTGCCGTTCATGGAGCGGGTCTACCCCGATGCAAAATACATCGTGCTGACTCGGCATCCCGCGGCAATCTTCGCATCCTATGCAAACTCGTTTTTCGACGGCGACTTCGAGTCCGCGGTCAAGTTCAACCCCATCATCAGCCGGTACGTGCCCGCGATGGCTGATTTTCTTCGCACCGCCACCGCGCCGTTATTGCATGTCCGATACGAAGATCTGGTGCAGAACCCCGAGGAGACGCTCAAGGCCATCTCTGCGTTCTTGGAGATTCCCTTCGAACCCGAGGCGGTGAACTACTCGAGCACCTCGGTGGACGGCAAGGGCCTGGGAGACCCGGTGGGCGTGGCCCAGCACAGCCGCCCCGTCACGGCGAGCGTCCACAAATGGGCACCCGAGTTCGCCGCAGACTCGTCGAAGTTCGACGTCGTCGCCCAGCAGATCGCCGCGGTGCCCGAGGCCGACCTGGCAACATTCGGCTACCCCCTCGAGTCGTTGTGGACCCCGATGAAAGAAGCGGACCCCGCCTCCTGGGTACCGACGCAGAAAAAAATGGACCGCTTTCAACGCCAACGACGGATTCTGCGGTGGCTGCGACGCGACATTCACAATCGCTGGCATGGGCCCTTGATTGCCAAGCTTCGAAAGGTCTGCGACGTGCTCCTTCGCGGGCACTGAAGGCCCCCGCCGAGACAGAGCCGGGTGGTCGAAGCGCCCGACAAGACTGCAAAAATGTGACGGCAGCGTGATATCGACCGGCCCGCACTTGCGCGACCATTGCCGCGTTAGTAACTAAACCTACTCATGAGGAGAATTCATGCGACGCATCACCACACTCATCATCGCCGCCACCATCGGATGCAGCTCAAAAGGCAGCACAACGGTGGGTGATTGTCCGGACGGCCTGGTCCAGGACACGGACGGGTCGTGCATCGAAGCCACCGATGGCGACGAGACCGCGCCGGACGACAGCGATGGCGAGACCGACGACATCGATGAGAACGATGACGGGGACGAGAACGAAGACTCGTGCACCGTGGAGTTGGAGTCGAGCACCCCCAGCAACGGCGAAGCCGGAGTCTACTGGCGCGACGCCGTCGTGTTCACCCTTGACGGACCCGACGAAACGGCCGTCGTGTCGGTGGTCGACGGCGATGGGAGCGCGGTGGACGGTGCGGTTGAGAACAACGAAGGCCGGGTGACATGGACGGCGCTGGGGGGCCTGACGCCTTCGTCGGAGCACACGGCGACCTTGGTCTGGTGCGGCGGCGAAGAAGCCGTGACGTTCACCACGTCCGACCTCGGTGCACCGCTCGAGACCGACATCGATGGCAACGTCTATGTGCTCGACCTCAGCTCCGCGACGCTCGTGGAGCCGGCCGGCCTCGGCGCGTTCTTGGATGGAGCCCTCGACATCCAACTCCTCGTGAGCGTGGCAGTGGTCGGAAGCGAACTCGACTTCATCGGTGCGGCAACCGAGGACAGCAGCCTCGAACAAGATGAGTGTGCGCCCACGTTTGGGTTTGAGCGGATCGACTTTTCATCCGAACCGTTCTTCGAGGCGGGTCCGATCGACCTGCCGGTCGACATCCTCGAAACCAGCTTGACGCTGTGGGGCATGTACCTGAGCGGCACCTTCGAAGCCGACGGCGGGGGCATGTCCGCCATGGGGCTCGAGGGAGCGCTCGACATCCGTGAGCTGGGCCCCGCCTTTGGCGACCTGACGGGCGGCCTGATCGACCTCACCGACCCCGACACCGCCTGCGGCACGATCACGCTGTTCGGGGTTTCATGCCAAGCCTGCCCCAGCGGTGACGGTGACTACTGCATCGGTGTTGACCTCGACGACATTGAAGCCGACTTGACCGATTCCACGGTCGTTCCCATCGAACCTGAAGACATCTCCGACGAATGCGAGTGACCGATCGAATCGGTGACCGCGAATCCATCACTCCCCGTTGCTGTGCACGCCGTGCGCGGTCTCCTGAACAGGCCGACCAAAGGACAACACCATGCGTTTCATCTTCATCTCAGCCCTGGTTTCCCTTGGCTGCGGGACCTCGGATGCCCCCAGTGTCCCCGCTGTTGAGCCCGCTTCGTGCGACGCGATCGCGCGCACCGTGAGCCCCGCAAGCGCCGGGCAAACGAACTTCTATTACCGTAGCGACATCGCATTTTCCGTCACGGCGGGCGCCGAAACCGCACAAATTGTCCTGACCGACGCGGCTGGAAACCCGGTGGAGGGCGAGGTCTGGGTCGACAATCGGGTGGCCCCCGACGAGCCCATGATCGTTCGGTTCACCCCCGATGAGCCGCTGCAGGCAGCAACGGACTACACCGCAACGCTCACCTATTGCGCCGGCAGCCCGTCGGTCGACTTCCGCACGTCCACGCTGGGAAGCGCGCTCGAGGCCCCTGGGAAAATCGAGGGCCAGACCTACGTCATGGACATGTCTGCAGCCAAAGTGGTCCAGCCAAGTGGTGCTGCCCAAGTGTTGTTGACGATGCTCGACAACGACCTTTCGCTGCAGGTTGACCGGGTCGATGGCGACACCCTCGACATCACGGTGGCCGAGACGCGAACATCGGACGGGGAGCAAGACACGTGCAAGCCAACCTTGGACTTCTCGATGCCTGGCAATTTCGCGGAAGCCCCCGCCTTTGATGTCGGTCCCGTGGACGTGCCGTTCAACGTGGCCGGATACACGGTGTTTCTGTACGACGCCTACTCCAGCGCCACGTTTGCCCCCGACGGAACGTTCTTCGCCGGCGGCCTGATGTCCGGTTTCGTGGATGCCCGAGACGTTGTGGAGGCCTTGGAGGGTCGAGGAGTCCTTCCATCGGAGGACCCAGCCACGCTGTGCGAGCTCCTCGGCAACTACAATGTCGGGTGCACGGCATGCCAAGACGGTGAGCCGCTGTGCCTCGAACTCCAGGTGGCCAACATCGAAGGCAAGCTGAGCGACTTGGTGGTCGAACCCGTTCTCGAAGCGGACTGCCACGAGCTGTGTGAGGCGAGCTGCGCCAACGCCGAATGCGACCTCGGCGATGACCTCCCCGTCTGCGACAGCTGAACTACCGAGCGCCCTTTTTGCGGCGGCGCCATTTCGACCCGCGCTCGGGCATGTCCATCCGGTCGAGCAACCAGGAGACAGCGCGCCGCCGGGTTCGCAGGGCGCCCAGCGGTGGCCAGCGAACCCCGTGGTCACCTTCGGGCACCTCAAGCAGCTCCACGTGTTGCCGGGTGGCGGCGTACTGACGGGCCGACTCGATCGGGCAGACCCGGTCGTGTTCGCCGTGGACCAGAAGCACCGGCGGCGCGGATCCGGGCGATTCGGTGTGCAGCGGTGACGCAGCGAGCAAATCGTCTGCGTCAAAGATCCCATCGGTCTCATCCGGATGCAACTGCGCAAGGTCCGTCGGCGCCCCGACCGCCACCACGCTGCGAATCCACTCCGGACGGGCCATCGCCGCCATGATGGCCAGATGGCCGCCGGCCGAGTGACCCCACAACGCGATCCGGCTCGGATCGGTCAGCTGCGAACGCAGGAAGTCAACAGCGGCAAGCACATCCTCCAACGGAGCCGGCCACGAGTGGTCCGGTGCCAAGCGATAGTTCATCGCCGCAACCATCAGGCCTCGGCGCGACAACTGCGGCGCGAAGCTCTCAAAGTCCTGCCAGCTGCCCTCGCGCCATCCGCCGCCGTGCACGAGGAGCACGGTGGGCCAGCCGTCCCGGGGACACAGGTCGTTCATTTCCCAAATGTGTACGTCTTGCTGCTCCCGCTCGCCGTAGGCAACCTTGTCCCACTGGATCAAGTCGAAGCTGGCCACGCGCCCCTGCACCCTTCGCCGCAGGGCGTTGGCTTTGGTCAGTACGGGAAGCGTGACCCCGACATTGACGAGTGGGTGGTCGGCCACTCCTTACCCTTCCTGCGCAATCGTCTGTCCGCCAATCTCGGTCCATGCGACGATGCCACCGTCCATGCTGGTGGCATTGAAGACGCCCTTGCCGCGAAGAAACCCTGCAGCCTTGAGTGACCGCGCACCCAGTGCGCAGTACACGACCACTTCGTTTGCATCTTTGACCTCTTCCCATCGCGTTTCCAACTGACCCAGCGGGATCAACACGGCGCCGGGAATGACGCCGTTCTGGGTCTCGCTGGGCTCGCGAACGTCGATCACGGTGACGGCTTCCCCCGCGTCCAAGCGCTCCTTCAGCTCCTGCGCACCGCACTCAATGTTGGACAGGTCCGGGGCAGACTCCGCCGGCGGCGGGGGCGGTCGCGTGGGCGGGCCGGCCGGCACATGCGGCGTGTTGTCCAGCACGGTATTCAGCACCCGCCGCGCAGCGCGTCGAAACAAGCCCATATCCTTCTCCTTGGTTCAATCGGTGTAACCGCCCTGGGGCCAAATTATACGCCAAACGATAGGGAGCGCTGCGGAGATACGGTGCAAAAAAACCTGCTTCACATCCATGACCTCCGAAATCCAGCGGGGGCATTGACCATCAGTCGGCTGCTGATTGCCATCGCATTCCCCTTTCTCACGCACGAGCCAACGGTTGCCCTCTCCGCCTATTTGGCGGCCATCGCGACCGACATTGCCGATGGAGCCATCGCGCGAAGAAGGGGTCAAACGAGCCACACGGGCGCCGTCTTGGACGGATGGGTCGACAAAATCCTCCACATCAACGGCGCATGGTCAATGACCTTGCACGGGTACATGCCCGCATGGTGGCTGTGGCTGTGGTTTAGCCGCGAAGTGATTCAGTGGGCGATGTTTCTGACCATCGTGGGCGACTTCGCGAACGGCAGCGTGCGGGTGCAGACCACCTCGTTGTGGGGCCGAGCAACGGCAACGCTGCTCTTCGCCGCGTTCGTCACCACCCTGTGTGGAATGGTTCAGGCCGCGTGGGCATTGACGATCGCAACCGGGTTTGTCGGGACCGTGTCGGGGCTTCACTACCTCAAGCGCCATCTTGATGACCGAGGACGGTTCGATTAGGTCTGACAACTGGCCAAAGAGCGGCGCCGTGACCACGACCATTCCCCAAATTGTTGCCGAAGAGCGGGACGCGTTGAGCGACATTCGCACCCGCTTGCTGGAGCATCCACTGAGCGCACGGACCACCTCCGAAGTGGACATCGCGCGCGAAATCCAGCGGCTGCAGTCGCAGTTGGGTGGCGCCAAAGAAGAAGACAAAGCCGCGATGTTTCAACAAATCGACCACTTGGCATCGCTCCTCGATCAGGTCCGTGCCCAGAGCGCCCGTCCCGAGGTTGACCCCGACTCCCCGTATTTCGCCCACATGCGATTGCGGGAAGGCCATCGAGAGCGGGATGTGTTCTTGGGTCGAGCCACCCGGTTGTCGAACGGCATCCGAATTGTCGACTGGCGCAACGCGCCCATCTCGCGCCTGTTTTACCGGTACGAGCAAGACGAAGAGTACGCGGAGGAAGTCAACGGGACGATTCGGGAAGGGTTGGTGTCAATCCGGCGAACCGTTCACATCGAAGCGGGCGAGCTGCGTCGGGTGGATGGGCCGGACCGCACCTGGGTTCGCACGGCGGACACCTGGAGCGCCTTGGACCCCGAAGCCCAAGCCTTGGCGGGCGGTCAAGGGGCAGCGCTCCGTTCGGGGCGTCGAAATGCCGCAAGCCTTGGCGCGGGGGAGGCCCTTCGTGCCGACAAGCACCTTCCGGACATCGCTGCCCTGATCGACCCATCGCAGTTCGAACTGATCACCGGTCCCGAGAGCGGCGTGGTGGTGCTTCGAGGGGCTGCGGGCACCGGCAAGACCACCGTCGCACTGCACCGAATCGCCTACCTCACTTACGCCCACCCTCAAGCCTTTCCCTCCCACCAGATTCTGGTGGTGGTCTGGGGACGAGCCATGCGCGATTACGTCGCCCACGTGTTGCCCGCACTGGGGGTCAACGGCGTTCAGGTGAGCACGTGGGAGCGGTGGGCGCGCACGATGGTTCGACGCCACTATCCCCAGCTTCCCCAAGCCATCGCCGACGACACCCCTGAACCCGTGGTGCGCATCAAGCTGCACCCGGCCATCGCGGAAGAATTGGCCCTCATGGCACGGTCTGGCGGCGCCAAAACGCCCGAAGCCGCACTCGAAGATTGGGGCACACTCCTCACCAACAAGCACCGACTCTCGCAACTGCTGCAGGACGACATCACGGAGGCGCAACTCGACAAAGCGGTCGACTGGTGCACGCGCCAGTGGAGCGCAGTGAACGCTTGGTGGGAGGGCGACCGCGAAGTCGACGCCCGCCTTGACCCCGAAGACGACGCCTTGCTGCTGCGCGCCTGGCAGCTCCGCATGGGGCCCTTGCGCAGCCTCAAGAAACGCCCGCTTCAGTACGCCCACATGGTGCTCGATGAGGTCCAAGACTTCTCGCCAGTGGAAGTGCAGGTGTTGCTCGAAGCGACCTCCAAACGCCGTTCGGTGACCCTCGCCGGTGACACCCGTCAGCACATCACACAACACGCTGGATTTTCGTCTTGGGCGGGATTTCTCGACCGCATTGGGGTGGCCGCCACCGCCCTCAACACGCTCGCGGTGAGCTACCGTTCCACGCACCCCGTGACCCAATTCGCCGTCTCGGTGTTGGAGGAAGACGAGGCTCCTGCCCGGACGCTCCGGGACGGTCCGCCCGTCGAACTGTTTCGGTTCTCGGACCACGGGGCCGCCGTCGCATTTTTGGCGCGCGCACTCCGGAGCCTCACCGACTCTGAACCGCTTGCGAACGTGGCGCTTTTGACCCCCAACACGGATGTGGCCGAGCTGTACTTCGACGGGCTCAACTCCGCTGAAGTGCCGGACCTCCGACTGGTTCAAAATCAGCGGTTCGCCTTCAAGCCGGGCATCGATGTGGTGCCGGCCTCGGAGATCAAAGGTTTGGAGTTTGATTACGTGGTGATCGTGGAAGCATCCACGGCGTACTGGCCCGACACCCCGCACCATCGGCGACTGATGCACGTGGCCGCCACCCGAGCGGTCCATCAACTGTGGCTCACATCCGTGGGGACCCCCACCTCCATCCTGCCCGAGGCCCAATGAAAGAGCGCATTCTGCGGGAGCTGCGCGGCGATGCCGCCGGGCAGCTTGTCGACCTCGCCATCGACCACATCCTCCGCATGCCGGTGCGCGACTTGGTCGACCCCACATCGCTGGCGCGAACCACCGTGGCATCGCTTCGACACAGCGCCCATTCTGGTCAGTCCGACGCATGGATTCGGAACCAAGTGGAGCGTGCGAAGACGGCGATGCCGTCGGGAACGCTTGCCGACCGCCTGCCCGTCGAACTCACCCAACCGCTTCGCGACACGCTCACCCTTCCCATTGCTCCGAATCGGGCCATGGTCGGGCGACTGCTCGAACACGGCGCCGTCGAAAACCTGCTGCGCGACCTGCTGGTCGGGGCGCTGCAGGGGTTTGCGCAGCGGCTGCGACCTTCGGTGCCGGGTGCCGATCGAGCATCCAACCGCTTGCGGAGCCTGAAACGGGTGGGTGAAGGCATGCTGGGCGGCTTCGGCGCCGAGCTTGAACGTCAGGCGGAGCAAAAGGCCCGGGATTTCGTCGACTCGATCCTATCCTCCGTGGTGGCGCAGGCGGCCGATGACTTGTGCGACCCGGCAAAGGCCGAGGGGTATGGACGGTTCCGAGGCCACCTGTGGGACCAACTTCTTGCCACGCCAATCCAGGACTGGCGCACCGAAATCGACAAACTGGACACCGAGTTGTTGATCTCCACCGCCAACGCAGCCACACTGGCACTCGTCGAACGGCCCAATCTCGAGGCTGAGTTGGTCGCCTTGATCGAAGGCGCCATTGCCGCCTTGGGCACCCAGACCATCGAACAGATGCTGTCGGAGGCGGATGTCGCGGATGAATGGAGGGCCGAAGCCGGGACCCGAGCCACCAAGCTGGTCCAGTCCTTTGCCGAAAGCGAGGCCTTCTCCACGTGGCTGGACACTCTCCTCTCCGACTGAGCGGCTGGGTCTGATAGGCTACCACTATGTCCTACGACACCGTTGTCATTGGTGGCGGCATGGCTGGCATGGCCGCCGCACTCACGCTCGCCGAGCACGGTCAGCACGTCGCGTTGCTGGAGGCCAATCCGCACCTGGGCGGGCTGGCCTCCAGCTTCGAGCGGGACGGGCGTCTGGTGCCCCTCGGATACCATCACATCCTCTCGTCTGATGCCCAGCTGCTCAGCTTTTTGGCCCGTTTCGGCCTGCTGTCGCGCGTCCACTGGAAGCGGGTCGAGATGGGCTTCTCCATCGACGACACCATCGTCGGGCTCTCCAACCCGCGCGACTTCCTCCGCGCCCCGCTCTCGTGGCGCGTCAAAATGGGCATGGCCGCCCGCGTCGCCACCGCCTGGTGGCCCCTCGGCGACGACGAGCCGGCTTCCGATTGGCTCCGTCGACTGACCGGGTCCAAGGCCCTCGACGACTTCTTCAATCCCCTCACCCAGATCAAGTTTGGGCTCCCGACCTCCGGACTCTCGGCGGCATGGCTTCGCGCCCGCCTGGCCGCGGGTGAGGCCGGCTCCCGCTACGGATACATGCCCAACGAAGATTGGGTCTCCGTCCTCGTCGACGCGCTGCATCGGCGCCTGCGTGAACGCGGTGTGACCGTGCGAACCGAATGCCGGGTCGCCAAGTTGCACACCGCGTCCTCCCGTACCCGCCTGCAATCGGTCGAACTGGATTCGGGCGAGCGGATGGCTGCGCACGCCTTTGTGGCCGCCATCCCAACGCCCATTCTGCAAACCCTCGCGCCCGAAGTCGCCTGCCCCGCACTGCGCGCGATTGAGTACACGGGCGTTGTTTCGACCGTGGTCGCGACTCGCAGCGCGGTTCCCGTCGACCGATATTGGACCAACTTCTTGCGGCCGGCGACCAGCTTTGGGGGAATCTTTCGGCTCGACTTGCTCAACGATTCGCTGGGTCACCCCGGAGTGAAGCTCCTCAACTTCTGCACGCATGTTGCGCCGCGACACAAAGGGTCGTCGATGTTGTCGTGGACCGAGGCCGACATCGAACGCCGCTACTTGCGCGATTTCGAGTCACGCTTTGGTACTGTCATCGAGCCGGAATGGACCCACACCAGTCGAATCGGGCTGTACAGCCCCGTGTTCGTGAACGGCTACCGCAACCCACCCGTGCGCCACAGCCGACTTGGCAATTTGTTTCTCGCCGGCAACCACCGAACCTTTCCCGTACTGGCCACGACCGGGTCCGCCATGGGTTCGGGTGTGGAAGCGGCGCACGCTGTGCTCAACAGCGACGGTGCGCATCTCCGGGCCATTGAAGCCGCGTGAAGGTCTTTCCCGCAACGGCGCCGCGCACCTGGGTGTTTGGAGGGCTCATCACGCTGGCGCTCGGCCTGGGCTTTTCCGGCCCCGCCAGCTTGTGGGACCCCGAATACGCGGCGCGTGGCGGCCGATGGGAAATGCTCGCGATTTCGATCGCCATCGCCGTGCTGTTCTTTGCCGCGGCAGTCTCGCGGCGCATCGAAGAATCGCACCCCACGCTGGCCGGTCGGATCACGGCGATCTCGCAACGGTACAGCGAGCGCACCTGGCTGATGATTGCGCTCGCGATCTGGGTGGCCGGGTGGAGCATTTTTCATGGATGGACAGACCCGGACTGGGTGGCATCGGGAATTGACTGGCACGACTCTCACCTCGATGCCTACGCCCTCCTGAGCGGAGACTCCGCGCTCTACTGCGCGTGGCGGTACCCCTTTTACCCTTACATGGCGGCGGTGGTGTCCCACTGGACCGGAGCCGATCTCACCATCAGCCTGCAGTTGGTGAGCCGGATCGTCGCAATGGCCACCGCGGTTCCGCTCTTCATCATTGGTCGCACCTTGTTTGGCCGGAGCGCTGCGATGGCGGGCATCATCATGTTGGTGAGTCTGGCCACATACCGAATGCACACCGATGCGGTCACGCCGTACCCAATGGTGATGTTCTTGGGTGCATCGGCGGCCGCCGCGCTGCTCCACGCCATCCGCGGCGGGTGGGCACCCTGGTTGGTGCTGGGGCTGTGCTGCGGTGCGCTTCTGGCAAACGACGGCAAGAGCCTCCTGATCGCCTTGGGGTTTGTGGGGATGGGCATCGCGGTCGCGGCGATCACGCCGTGGCGCCGGGGCGCTGGAACCCTGTGGTCGACGGTTCGGGCCTTTCCCGTGCGCCTCCTGGTCATGGCGCTTCCCATCGTCGGATCATACCAATGGATGGGAAGCCTGCCGGTGAAAGCATTCACCCTGGAAGAGATGGCCGTCGCGTACCTCGTGCCCGGCGGCCGCGGCGCATCCCAAGCGCCCCGCAACCTTCAAACAGGGTACATGTGGGGGCACTTCGACGATGCCCTGACCGTGCCCCGCACCCTGCTGACCTTCTACGAGGCCGGGCGCAATCCGGAGCTGGCGGAACAAAACGCGCGCCAGCTCCGCACGTCCCTGCAGCGGTTGACGCTCGACTACCCGGGGTTCACTTGGCGGGTTCCCGCGTTCCTGGGTCTGGCGGCACTGGTGCCGATCGCACGGCGTCGGGGTGAACGGTTTCGAACCCTGGTTCAGATCGCTTCCGTGGGCGTCATCTTGGCAAGCTGCTGGCCGTCCATCAAGAGCGACTACCAAGAACGGTACGTCGTCCACGGCGCCGTTCTGTTGCCGTTGCTGATGATGGGCGGCGTGGATGCACTGGCACGCCTAATTGTCGGAAGCCGAACCCACATCCGTCGACTGGGCCGGTCTGCAGCGCTGATCCTGGTGGCCGTCCTTTGGATGGCGTGGCCGGCAAACCCGGTGGGATTCGCGCAGCTCAGTCAGCGACTCGATCCGGTCGCGATGGGAGGGATGCAGGAATTCGAAGTCGCCGAATGGGGCCACTCCGAACTGAAACCCGGCGACCTGATGCTGGACACATCGTGGATGATGCAGGCGCTTGCTTTGGCGGGCAGCCACACCATCGCCCGAGCCCCCAACGCTTACCCTCCAGGCGGTGCCCCGTGGCCCGCCGGTGCCTGGCGATTCACGCGCCCGTGGCCCGAAGAACGCCCCGCATCCGGGCGCTACTTCGCGCTGGTCAACTACCTGGCGATGGCCCCCAACACATTCGATGCAACCCACGTCCCCATCGAAGAGCTGATCACGGAGCCGGACACGGAGATCGGGCGAGCGATTGCGGCGTCGCCCAACCAATGGCGAGAAGTGTTTCGGACCTCCGACACCATTGTCCGCATCTACGAATACACCGGACCGGGCACACCGCCGCGATGGCAGACGACGCGCCGACCGATGTGAACGAGAACGACCTCGAACCCGGGCACCGATCGGACGATAAGACAAACGAAGATGGAACAGCCCCCACTCAGAATCCTGCCAACCGCCGACTCCACAGCCCTGGTGAGTGTCGATGTGGCCAATGTCGGCGTGCTGTGGACGCGGGATTCGGAGTTCACCTGGGGTGCGCTCAACCAACTGGAACGGTTGATTGAGACCATGGTGGACGACCTCGGTGGACGGGTCCAAAACCACTCGGGCGATTCCTTCATCGTCGCATTCGACAACCCTGCTGCCGCGGTGATGTGGTGTGCGCGCGTGCAAGAGGGGCTGCTGGCACTGGATTGGCCCGATGCTTTGGCGGGTACGCCCGACGAGGTGGGTGTGCAGGAAATGCTCTTTGGCGGGTTGATGGCCCGGATGGCGATTCACTCGGGAACGGCCGAGGAACTCGAGGCCATCGTCGGCCTTGCGCACTCGGGCCAGGTCTTGGTGTCCGGCAGCACCTTTGACCGAATCGATGACCCGATTCCCACCGACCTCCGGGTCGACAGCCTCGGGGAAGTGACCACGGCATCCGGCACGCTTGAGGTTCGGCAAGTCACCACACGGCTGCTCTCCCGACGGCGATTCCCAGCACTCGCAAAGCGAACGTCGGGCCTCCCCGCCGCGCCGAATTGCTTTGTGGGCCGCCAGGCCGACCTGGCCGACCTTCGTGCGCGCCTCCGGACCGGAGCGCGCATGGTGAACATCACCTGCGTGGACGGAATGGGAAAAACCCGCTTGGCGCTCCACCTCGCGCGAACCCTGGAGCCCATCACCCCGGGTGGCGCGGCACTGGTTCAGCTGAATGAAACGCGGGACACCACCGACCTGATGATCGCGACCGCTTGGTCGTTGGGCATCTCGCTCGGGCAGGACGGGGCCGGCACCCTCGCGGAACGGATTGGCCACGCGATCGCCGGCCGCAGTGAGTGCATCTTGGTCTTCGATGGGTTCGGTCCGCACCTCGATCTCGACGTGCTGATTACGTGGGTCCGTCTCGCGCCGCAAGCGCGGTTTGTTGTGACCTCGACCGAACCCCTCTCCAGCGAGCTCTCGACGCATCTGAACCTCGAGCCGCTGAATGCCAGCGACGCCGAGGCAATGTACCTTGCGCGCGTTCACCGCCGGCTCCGCGCTGGGGACCGCCCCATCCACGCCAGCCAAGTCATCGTTCCGGAAGACCTGCCCACCAATCCGTCCGAGCTCGAAGCGGTGGCTGGCCTCACAAGCCCCCGGTGGAGTCGGCCGCCGATTCCCGTCTTGCAGTTGCGACACCGCGTGGCGGATCCGGACCAACCCGCTGAGCGCCGAATGCACGCCGCGCTCGATGCCGTGCCCCTGTTGATCCAGATGGGCATGCCCGACGAGGCCGCTGCCCTGTTGGATGCTCAGGCGGATCTCTTCCACGAGTCCCCCATCGACTGGGCCGCCGCCAAAGCGTTTGCGTTGGTCAGCGCGGGCCGCTTCAGGGACGCTGAGGCGGTCCTGGATGGACCGTCGGATGACCCGGCCATCGAATTGATGCGCGGCCGACTTGCCCACGCCGAGGCCCGCCACCACGAAGCCATTGAGCACGTGGCTCCATTCGTCAACAGCGCGTCCCATGCCTACATCCATGGCCTCTCGTTGGCCGCACTGGATGATTGGGAAGCGGCCGTGCTCCGCCTCGAAGAAGGGGTCCGAGTCTCGTCAAAGCCCATCGAGCGGGGCTGGATTTTGGCCTCGTTGGGGCGGGTACACCAAGACCTTGGGCGGGCGTCTGAGGCCGAGCGATGCTTGGCCGAAGCCCTGGCCCACGGCGCCAACGACCCACACCTGGTGGCCCAAGTCCACCGCCATCGATTCGAGGGGGCATCGG
>JAYZVA010000097.1:0-8485 GCA_036156175.1 Myxococcota bacterium | reverse complement strand
AAAGTCGCGGCGTGGGCCTGCAGCGCTGATGTCCATCGTTCTTGGGGATGTTTTGTGAACCCGAGAGCCGCCTCAGTGCCGGCTGATTTCTCAAACCGGATTTGAAGTCGGCCGAGAAGGGCATTTGAGGTCCCGCGTTCGGGGTCTCGAATCAACCCGAAAATCGTGAGGAGCAGTTATGGCTCTGACAGTAAACACAAACTTAGCGGCAATGCGGGCTTCAAACGCCCTCAATAAGACGCAGGGGAGTTTGAGCCACACGCTGGCGAAGATCTCCGGTGGTCTTCGCGTAACCAAAGCAGCAGATGATGCCGCAGGCTCGGCGGTGGCGTCGAACCTTGGCACCACAGCGCGCTCTGGTAAGCAGGCCATTCGCAATGCCAACGATGGAATTTCCATCATTCAAACAGCCGAAGGGGCCACAAAAGAGGTGTTGAACATTCTCGATCGCATGAGAGAGCTTGCCGTTCAATCCGCCTCGGACACCCTCGACGACGATGAGCGGGTCTACCTCGACGACGAAGTGGAACAGCTTTCATCTGAAATTGAGCGGATCGCGCAGGCGACCGAGTTCAACGACCTTGCTCTTGCGGACGGAGCCCAAAGCCAGCTGATTGTGCAGGTTGGGGTGACGAGCGGGAGTGAGAGTCAACTGATCATCACCTTGGGCGACCTCACGGTGAGCAACTTGAGCGTGGACGCCACCGACGGCATTGACGACATTGACCTGTCGGCCGCGACTTCGGCGCGAACTGCAATCGACACAATCGACTCGGCGATTGATTCTGTAAACAGCATTCGTGCTGGCTACGGTGCCGTCCAGAACCGAATCGATTCCGCGATTGCCAACATGGTCACATACGTGGAGAGCCTCAGCGCTGCGGAAAGCCAAATCATGGACACCGACTATGCGCACGAGACTTCGGAAATGACAAAGTACCAAGTCATGCAACAAGCGGGAACCGCCGCACTGGCGCAGGCTCGGACCATCAATCAATCGGTCATCTCGCTTCTGTCGTAATGACGGAGGCTTCCTACCCGAACCGCTGCGACCCGTCCGGTCGCGGCGGTTCACAGGGGAGCCTCAACCCTCTTCTTCAACTTGGTGAATCATGTCTTTTGGCGTAGACGGACTGGTGTCCGGAATGAACACCGGAGCGATGGTGGATGCCATGGTGGCGGTGTACTCGTTGCCTCAACGGGCCATCGAGACGAGCATCGCGGACACCACAAAAAAGAAGGCTGCGATTGCATCCGTGATTTCGAAGCTGGATTCGCTGGATGAATCCATCAAAGACATCGAGGATGAAGATGACTTCAAGGTGTACAAGGCAGAATATGAAGAGACGGATGCGTTCAAAGTAACGACGGAAAATGGTGCCATCCCTGGGAACTATTCCATCCAGGTGAACTCCCTCGCTCAGACCGAGCTCGAGGTCTCGAACGGTTTTAGCGACAAAAGTTCCACGGGAGTTGTGGGTGAGGGGACCATTGAGGTCACCTACGGCACGACCACAACATCCGTGTCGGTGGGCAGCTCGAACTCTTCGTTGACGGCCGTTGCCGCCCTGCTGGACGGAGTCGAAGGCATCAGTGCGTACGTCTTGGACACGGGGGCCGACACGGATCCCTACAAGCTCGTCGTGCAAGGAGAGGACACCGGGGAAGACAACACCATCGCCATTGATGTGACGGGTCTGACCGGAGGTACAGCGCTCTCGTTCACAGAGCAAAGGTCGGCAGCGGACGCCGAGATTGCGATCAACGGAATCACGGTCAAAGACGCAGACAACAACTTTGGAAGTGCCATCCCCGGGTTGGACATACAGGTCTATCAGACGACCACCAGCGCGGAGAACGTGACCGTCGCGTTGGATACCGACAAGATTGAATCGAACGTGCAAAACATCATCGATTCCTACAACAGTGTGGTTTCTTATGTGAACCAAATGTCGGTATACAACTCGGAGGTCGGGATTGCGGGCCCCTTGGTCGGCGAAACCACCGTTACCCGCGTGCTCCGAAAGCTCTCATCAGTGGTGGGAGCCGAATACACGAGCGGAGACGATGTAAACAGCTTGTCGTTGATTGGGGTGAAGACCGAATCAAACGGCACGCTGACGCTGAGTTCCTCGTCATTTCAGGATGGACTCGAGGATCATCTCGACGATGTCGTCGCGATGTTCACGGATGCCGATGGGTTTGGTCAAGCGATGCGGGACGCTGTCGACGTCTACACCGATTCCGTCGACGGAACACTGGAATCCTACAAAGATTCACTTGAGGACCGGATTCGGTCACTCGAAGACGATGTCACCGCCTACGACTACCGCATTCAGCGATACGAAGAGCGCCTTCGCGCACAGTTTTCTTCCATGGAGACGATGCTGGGCGGCATGCAGGGAACGTCAAACTACATGAGCGCGTTTTTGAGCGGCTCGGGCAACAAGTAAACGACCCAGGCGCGCCAGAGCGCCATCAATCAACAAGGAGAGGAACATGCGGGGCATTGCGGCATACCAGAGCGTCTCACTCGAATCATCCGACCAACGGAAGCTGGTAGTGATGTGCTTCGAAGCACTGATACGGCGGCAGAACTCCGCCATGGAAGCCATTGAGGCTGGTGAATTCATTGACGCAGCCGAACACCTTCGAATATCGCGGGAGATCTACGCCGAACTGCTGCTCGGCCTCGATCACGAGTCCGCACCGGAGATGGCATCAAATCTCGGTGGGTTGTACCACTTTTGCATTCGCGAAATGACCCTGGCGGGCCACGAGGGTTCGGTGGATCGAATTCAGGAAACACTCCGGATCACACGCGAGCTGCACGAAGGATTCGCGACTGCATTTGGCGCGGGTTGATCGGGTGTTCTCGCTACTTCAAAGTCAGCTCGCCGAAGTCATTGGGCGCCTCGAATGTGGTGATGACTTGGATGAAGCGGTCGTGATGGACCTGATGGGTCGGATTCACAGTGGTGTGCCTGCGATGGATCGTTCTGAGGTGATTCGCCTGCATGAGCAGGTGCAGCAGGCCATTTCATTGATGACGGATCGGCGCGATCAGGCCGCCGGTGAGATCAAGCGAATCCGGCGAGGCAAGGCGGCGTTGAGTGGCTACAGCCACATTCGCGGTTACCGCGACGGCCAGCGTTTGAGCCGCAAGGCCTGAGGGTTTGCCTTAAGTCTCTGCGGAAGCGACCGATGCGGCCCTGCACTGTCCGACAAAGGGCAGGTGGAGGTTTGGTATGTTTCGGCGAACGGTTGCTTTTGTGTTGATGGCGCTCGCATTTCAGTCGTCTCCCGCGTTCGCGCAAGACGAGCCACGGGAAAAAGGCAAGAAGGAGAAGCCGGAAAGGGTCAAGAAGCGGCAACAGAAGGACCGTTCTGCCCGGTCCAGTACCCAGCCGTTCACGGAGAACTCCGTCGGATTTCGAGGGGTCGGCGAGGTGTGGCAGGAGACCGCCATTCACCTGGTTCACGAGTCGAGCCGATTTGGGGCGGCAGGCTTCTTCCACACAGGCTTGACTCGCCTTGTTGGATTGGAACTCGAGCTTGGGTACAATCAAATGAAAGGCAAAGCAGTGGACCCAAGCACCAATGAACAGACTGGAAACAGCGCGACGCTTGAACTGGTGCCCATCTCCATTGGCGCGACTGTGCGTGCCTCGGGACCAACGAGCGAACTGTTTTTTGGAGCCGGACCGGCCCTCGTTGCTTTCAACGACCGCAGTCCGACCAACGCCATCTCTGGCGTGAAGATTGGATTTGACGCGCGCCTTGGGGTCCGGATCCATACCCACTTCATTCAACCCTCCATGCGGCCTGGAGCCCGTGGCATGCGACGGATGGATGTTGAGCTCATGCTGGGCCGGCGACAACATCAAGCATTTGGAGTCGGGACCGGCCTCGACCTGTCCGCGTGGCGCGTTGGCGCGGGATTGGTGGGTCGGCTGTGAGGTTCGTTGCCGTCTTGTTGTTGTCGGCGTGGATGTCGGTTGCCTCCGCCGAAGAGGTGCTGTTTCCGGTGATCGACATCACGGTATCGTCCTCCGTTCGGGTTGAGCGGCACCCCACGGTGCGCGAGGGGTTGGTTGAGGTGCTGATCCGGGGCTGCGATGCCGACTTGTCGACGCTGCTGACCGGGCGCACCAACCCCTACGTTGTGGGGATGGACGCGACCTACATCGCGGGAGAGACCTGGATCATCAAAGCAATGATGGGCCGCCGCGACGCGGATCTGCGTGTGATGGTGGAGGACGGCCGCCTGGTGATTGATGTTGTTGAAGCCGATGGCGGGGGAAGTTTCGAAGAGGAAGACCTTCCCACCGTGAAGGCCTTGGTCGAAGGCGATGCGGAGATGAAGCCGGCCAATACGGTTTTCCCGCCCCTGATGTTTCTTCATGGCGATGCCATTTCCTACGGCATGACTTCGGACGACTTTGTCCCGTTGCTTCCCGCCCCGGCGTCCATGCCGAGGGCGACATGGAGTGCCGTCGATCGGGCGCGCAAGATGATGCTCAATGCGACCAGCAAAGTGGCGCTGGCACAGGCTCGGTATGAGCTGGGCTGGCTCTACCTGGAGAAGGGATTCGACCGAGAGGCTCGGTACTATTTCGACCGCTTGGCGGAAGATCCTGGAGCGCTCCCGGCCCGCGATGTGGCGTTGGCTCGTGCGCGTGCGGCATTGTCGTGCCGCGACTGGGCGGAGGCGCGCGATTTTCTTCGAGAGGCCTACCGTTACGGTGCTCGAGAATCAGCCGTGGTCGAAGGGTTCGGCGTCATTTCACTGGCGACAGGCGTGCCGAGTCGTTCGCTGACGTCGCAGGTGCTCTCGCGAGTCACGGGACGCCCCGAAGCCTTGTTGCTCGCTGCCGAGTTGCTTCAGCGTGACGGGTACTACAAAGAGAGCCGTCCTTTGCTCGAAGCGCTGGTTGGCCGGGCGAGTGGTCGTTCAGCTCGGCAGGTGTCGCTGCGGCTGGGTGATGCTCGATTGCTGGATGGAGAGTACGATGCAGCCGTTCGGGCGTATCGGTCGGGTCCGAAAGCCCTTGGTTCACTCCGGCGCATGTTGGTGGAGTTGATTGAGAAGGGTCCTGCAGAATGGGCCAACGTTGTTCCCCAACTCAATGCCCTGGCGGGCGAGGGGGATGAGGTTGGCGCTGAAGCGCTGTACCTGTTGTCGCAGTTGGATACCGCCATGGGCAGTCAGGTGGACGCCGTCAGCGATCTCTCTCGGCTGATCCGCGACCACCGGCGAATCGCGCATCGATCGGATGCACCCGAACGGCTGTGGTCGATCTACAAGGAGCGGCAGGAGCGGCTGTTGTCCGCAGAGCGTTGGTTTGACGTTGCGGCGCTGCATGAGGGCGCGTGGCATCCGGTGATTCGCCGGTCGGTCGATGACCCGGACGTGCTGCTTGGTGTGTCCAAGGCATATGAGGAGATCGGATTGCCGCACCAGGCGCTGCGGCTTGTTCGGGAAGTTCATCCATTGCTCATGGCGGACGGCGCAGACGACACCGCTCTGGTCTTTACCTTGGCACGCTTGTACGGCGAGACGGGCAAGCCGAACGAGGGCATGAAGGCGATTCGTCAGTATCGTTCTCGGATCCGAGGCCGGTCGGGCGAGGTTGCACTGTTGGCGGCGTCGTTGACGGAAAGGCTGGGAGACAAAGACGGTGCTGTGGTGGAATACCGACGGGCCATGCGCGACCCGCAGACGCGTGATGCCGCTTCGGTTGAGCTCGCTCGCATCGATGCCGAAGATGGCCGCTGTAAAAAAGCGACGGGAGTGTTGTGGGGTCGCCTCATGAGTCCCGAGGGTCAGAAAACGTACACGTCGTCTCGGCCATACCTGGCGCTTGCGCGATGTCTGGTTTCCCAAAGCGAGGGCGAAATGGCCTCGGAAGCCGCAAAACTTGCTGCGGCCCGCACAGATTCCAAAGAAGAAAGTCGCTATGCCGAGTACATCTCCGCGGCGGCCAGGCAGTTTCCGGACGACAACACTCGGGCAACATTGGAGCAGGGCCAAGACATTTGGGCTGCGCTATCGGAAGACCACCGGGCCGGGCTCAAGCTCGCTGAAGAGATTGAAAAACGAAAACAGTGACGAGCCGTCGTTCATGAAAAAGGCGTCCATGCGACGCCTTTTTTCTTTTTCTGCTCAAGCTTTGCAAGCAGTGTCCGAATGGGTGTCCGAGTAGGGGATTGTCTCCTTCGGAGGTTTCATGTCAGTCGGTTTGTTTGATGGATTGCATCAGGGATT
Organism: Myxococcota bacterium; assembly: GCA_036156175.1. Classification (GTDB taxonomy): domain Bacteria; phylum Myxococcota_A; class UBA796; order UBA796; family UBA796; genus UBA796. Next base: position 2,217 of record JAYZVA010000097.1, on the reverse strand, counting down.
GGGGCAGGTCCTTGACTTGCGAATGTCGCAGCACACCCTGACGGCAGCGAACCTTGCCAACGCGGACACACCGGGCTTCAAGGCAAAGTTCCTGCCCTTTGACCAAGTACTGGGCGCCGCGGTCAATCGCGGCAAGAATCTGATGTTGCGTGCGACTCATGAACGCCACAATGCGGGCCTGGGCGTGAACACGCAAGCTCCCCTGGTGGAGGAAATCGAGGCCGCACCCTGGGTTGCCGATGGAAACTCCGTCGATCCGGAACGAGAAGCGGTTCGCTTGAAACAGAATGCGACCATGTACGGCGGCGTGAGTCGAGGCCTTGGAAAACGCCTCGCGCTGCTCAAGTTTGCTGCCAGTAATGGCGAGCGCTGAACCGGAGAGGAACCATGAACTTACTGGATACCCTTCAAATTACCGCCAGTGGTTTGACTGCACAGCGTCTGCGACTGCAGACGGTGGCGTCCAACATGGCAAACGCACGCACGACACGAACTGAGGAAGGGGGGCCGTACAAGAAGCAAACCCCCCTGCTCGAGGCGGTTCGAGACGATCCGTTTGGCACCGATCTGGACCGGGCAATGTCCCGCGTCGAGGTCATGGGAGTTGTCGAGTCGGACGACCCACCGGTGATGGTTCATGACCCTGGGCATCCGGATGCGGACGCCGATGGTTACGTCGCCTATCCAAACGTCAATGTTTTGGAAGAGATGGTCGATCTGATGACAACGGCGCGAACGTATGAGGCGAACGCGAATGTCTTGGATGTGACCGATACGATGGCCACTACTGCACTTGAAATCGGGAGGTAGGCAGTCATGATTGTTACGGCAGCTGGTGCGCCCAGCATTCCAATTACTGAACTGAAGCGAACAGAGGGTGTTGGAGGCACAGGACCCGGAAATGGCGCGGCACCGACGGGCACCTTTGCCGATAAGTTGGCCACTGCCGTTGACGGGGTGAGCAATCAACAGCTGGCGGCGGACGACAAGCTCGCCGAGCTCGCGAGCGGCGAAAATGTCGATCTCCATGGCACGATGATTGCGCTCGAGGAGGCGGAAATCACGCTTCGAACCATGACAGCCGTTCGGGACAAAGTGGTGGGTGCGTACCAAGAGATCATGAACATGTCGATTTAGCGATTGCGGCGATCGGCCAACGCACACTCGGGTGAACCCAATGGGTTCACCTTTTTTTTTTGGCTTAAAATTTAGTTCAAACGTCAATAAATAAAGTTTTTTAATAAAAAATGATGCGAAAACTAAAGCAATCGCCCTTGCGACCGATGGTGCGTTGAACCCGCAGGGGAGCAGAGCCGTGCAGCAGTTTGTTGAACAGATCAGGACGTTTTACCGGGGACTCGGTTCCCGCGAGCGAGGAATCTTTTCCGCCGCGCTCATCGCTTCATTCATGACCCTGGGCGGCGTGTTCTATTGGGCATCGCAAGACACCTGGCGGCCTGTATTCACCTCCAGCGATCCTTCGGAAGTGCAGGCCGCCGCGGCCATCATGGAAGAGAAAAACGTGCCGTATCGGATCTCACCGGATGGCATGCGCCTGGAAACCACCGCGCCCAACGTGGGTCGCGCTCGCATCGAGGCGGCCAGCGCAGGCAAGACGCCGGGTTTCGAAACGCTGGAAAACATCAAGCTTGGTACCAGCCCCCAACGCGAGCGCTGGGCCTATCAGCGTGCCCTCGAGGGAGAACTTGTCCGCACGATCAATGCGTTGGCGGAGGTCAAAGCGAGTCGGGTGCACTTGGTCCTTCCTGAGCGGTCCGCCTTTCTTCGCGAGGAGCGCCCTGCGTCGGCGAGCGTGACGTGCCAACTCGAGGTGGGAAGAACGCTCAGCAAGAGTCAAGTTCAGGGGATCACGTCCTTGGTCGGTGGTGCCGTCGATGGACTGGAAACGTCGGCGGTCGTCCTTGTCGATGACAAGGGACGCCTGCTCAGTACGGAGCTGGATGAAGATGAGATGACCGCAGGCCTCACCGGATTGTTCGAGGCCCGTCGAGCGCACGAAGCCCGCTACCGACGCACGGTCTTGAGTGCGTTGACACCAATTCTGGGCGCTGAAGACGCAATGAGCATTGCGGTCACGGTTGACCTGGACTCGACAATGGTCGAGAGCACCACAAAAGAACTCGACCCCAACACGCAGGTCACCATTTCAGAGCAGGTGCGCGAGGAAACCAGCACCAACCAGACGGCAGGAGGGGT
>JAYZVA010000096.1:0-16008 GCA_036156175.1 Myxococcota bacterium | reverse complement strand
GTTGACCACGCCCAACAGCGTGTACGCGAAACCACCGAAAGCAGAACTCGGTGGTTGCGCAATTTGGGATTTGGCGGCCGTCTCCTTGATGCTGGAAGAGCACGGCGGTCGGGTGCAGACCCATGAGGGTCAGCGGTTGTCGATGAACCGAGCCGAGACGGTGTACTTCAATGACGCGGGGTTTTCGATGTCCAGTCTGGATGCGGACGCGCGGGTTGTTTTGGCCCGAATTCACGGGTCGCACGGTCCTTCTCCGCAATGATCGAAGAACCGCCCGTGGCGTTCGGGTCCGTCGTGGTACAACCACCGCTCAGGCTCTCCACTTGCAGTGGCCCGCAAAGGAAAAGACATGAGAACAATCTGCGCACTGTTGACGGCCGTGATGGGGGCGGGTTGCGGCGAATCGGCACCGGAGAGCACGGGTCCGTCGTGGGAGTCCACCGCCGCCGAGGGGACGGATGGCTGCCAAGCGGCGGGCGTGGCACGGACGCAAATCACGGTCACCCTGTCCGTCGCGGGACTGGAGCGGCGGTTTCGAATCAGCGCACCGGCGGCGGCTGATGGCGTGGCGCTGCCCCTCATGTATGCGTTTCAGGGGGGCGATGCGGAGGGTCCCTTCGAGCAGCAAGCCCGGTTTGACGCGTTGACCCAGTCCGAGTCGATGATCATGGTGTACGTCGACGGCTTGGTCGTGGGCAACAACGAAGGCGCATGGCAACTGAACACGACCGACACATCGACCCACGACATCGAGCTGCTCGATGCCATCCTCGCCGAGGTGTCCACCCAATACTGCGTGGACCGTACCCGGGTGTACGCGACCGGATACTCCCTGGGATCCATGTTCACCTACGAAGTGGCCTGCCAGATGAACGACCGTGTCGCCGCGATTGCGTCGGTTGCGGGGACCATGCCCGTGTCTCCAGGCGCCTGCACGCGCAGCGCTCCCATCGCCATCATGCACCTACACGGCGACGCTGACGCGACCATTCCCTACGCGAGCGAGTGGGACTGGAAGGCTTGGGACTCGGTGGGGACAATGAGAGACGTCCCGAGTCTGGTGGCATTTTGGCGCGACTGGAATGACTGCGAGAACACCGCCAATGCAACCACCGACGACGGCCAGCACACGATTCACAACCAGTGTGCCGGTGGCGTCCGGGTCGAGCACCACCGACTTGCGGGCCGCGACCACTGGTGGCCAAACGATGTGGGAGGGGAGTCCACCCACCGGGTGGTCTGGGATTTTGTCCGTCAGTTTCGACGGGAGTAGTCCGGTAACCGGACTTCCGCTCGCGCTGTTAACGCCGACCTGAAGCACCTCGGGCGCCCATTTTGGCGCGCCACTGCTGGTCGGCTGGTCCTGCATGCCGAGGGCATCGGGTTCGAACATTGGCCTGGCAACTGCGCAGCGTGTCAAGCAATCTGCAGCGGGCCGTAGCATTCGCTGGTCGATGATTCCGCGGTGCACGGAACGATGGCGGAGGCGGAAAAATCGGGCGGGTCATCGATGCGGGGTGGTGGCGCATCCGTGACCGGCATCGGACTGAGGGGTGGTTTTTCTAAAGGTGCGCTCATGGCGTCCGTTTTGGTGACCGCAGGCCCCGCAACTGGTGAAGGGGTCAACGTGGAGAAGCGATGGCGGACGGCCGAAAAACCCTGAGTCTCGTCGACCGTTGGGTCGCGTTGATTCCCATGCGGGCGGGCTCGAAAGGACTGCCGGGCAAGAACGTGCGCCTGCTGGCCGGAATTCCGTTGTTTCAGCACTCGGTTGACGCAGCTCGAAGGGCGGGCGCATCGCGGATTGTGCTCTCGACGGACATCGAATCGGTGCTGAGCCAAGACCTGGGTCCCGAGGTCACCGCCATACGGCGCCCCAAGGACTTGGCGACCGATGACTGCCCCATGGATCGCGTTTTGACGCACGCCTTGGGCGAGCCGGGGGGGTTGATGGTGGCGGACTCAACGATTGTGGTGTTGCTGCAACCGACCAGTCCCTTGCGGGACGTTCGAGACATTCACGCGGGGATCGTCGCATTGCTGCAGTCCGACGCGGACCTGGCGATGGGGGTCACCCCAACCGACAACGGTGCGTTGAAGTACGGTCGGATCGTCGGGGGTCGGTTTGAGCCGTTGGCGGAGCCCGAGCTTTGCTTCGCCAATCGGCAATCGTTGCCTCCTGTGGTGAGGCCCAACGGGGCAATCTATGCATTCCGAGCCGGGTGGTTTCGGCAGAATGAAGGGTTGTCGACCTCCCGAATCGCCGCGGTGCCAATGCCCGCTGAACGATCGATCGACGTCGACAACATCGAAGATTTCGAGCGCGCGGAAGCGCTGATCATGAATGGAAGAGAGGGTGTAGCATGAAAATTGGTCGCAGAACGGTTGGTCCAAAAGAAGCGCCTTTGGTCGTGGCAGAGATTGGAATCAATCATGGAGGAGACCTCGAGACCGCCAAGCACATGGTCCGATGCGCCCGCGATGCGGGGTGCGAGATTGTGAAGCATCAGACCCACTTCATCGAAGACGAGATGACGGAAGAGGCGAAGTCCATTTTCCCCCCGAATGCAGAGGTCTCAATTTGGGATGTGATGGAGCAGTGTGCCTTGTCGGCCGACGATGAGATCGCGCTCAAGGTGTACACCGAGAGCCTTGGGATGATCTACATCTCCACTCCGTTTTCGAGAAAAGCCGCCGACTTTCTCAACGACATTGGCGTTCCGGCCTTCAAGATCGGCTCGGGTGAGGCGGACAACCTGCCCTTGATTCGCCACATCGCGGGGTTTGGAAAGCCGATCATCATGTCGACGGGCATGCAGACCATCGAGACCCTGCAGGCATCGGTCGCGGTTCTGGACGACAGTGGCGTCGATTACGCGTTGCTGGAGTGCACAAACCTCTATCCATCGCCGCCGGAGATCGTGTCGCTGGCCGGCGTCAAGGAGCTTGCAGCAGCGTTTCCCCGCGCCGTCATCGGATTCTCCGACCACAGCATTGGACCCCAAATGGCCCTCGCCAGCGTGGCACTTGGTGCGTGCATTCTGGAACGCCACTTTACGGACAGCCGGTACCGGAAAGGGCCGGACATCATCTGCTCCATGGACCCCGCTGAGCTCAAGTTTTTGATCGATCGCAGCCGGGAAATTCACACCGCGCTTCACAACCCAAAGCGACGGACTGCCCCCGAAGAGGACGTCTACCGGTTCGCCCGTGCGTCGATCGTGGCAGACCGTGACATTCCGGCTGGCACCGTCATCACCGAAGCGGACATCTGGGCACGAAGGCCCGGATCCGGTCCGATTCCCGGGTACGCCTTCGACGATGTGATCGGCAGAAAATTGTTGGTTCCCAAGGGCCGCAATCAACAGTTGGATTGGACGGACTTGGCATGAGCATCACCGCAATCGACGACAAAAAAAGCATTCTTTTTGTGACCGGCACGCGCGCGGACTTCGGAAAAATGAAGCCGCTGGCGATCGCGGCTCGAGACGCGGGCCATGCGGTGACCTTCTTTGTCACGGGCATGCACATGCTTCGACGCTATGGGTTGACCAAGTTGGAGGTCGCCCGGGTGGAAGGCGTGGAACGGTCGGAGTTCGTCAATCAGCAAGAGGGCGACTCTCAAGACCGGATCCTGGCTTCCACAGTCACGGGATTCAGCGCATACATCGCCGAAGAACGCCCCGACCTGGTGGTGGTCCATGGCGACCGCGTCGAGGCGCTTGCGACGTCGCTGGTGTGCGCGATCAACTACGTGCGGTGTCTGCATGTGGAGGGTGGCGAAGTGTCAGGAACCATCGATGAGATTTATCGGCATTGCAACACCAAGCTCTGCACCGGGCACTTGGTGAGCTCGGAAGCCGCCCGACGACGGGTCGTTCGTCTTGGCGAGACACCCGAGCGCGTGTTTGTCATGGGGTCACCGGAGCTCGATGCGCACCTTCGGCCATCGGGGGTGACGCTGGATGAGGTGCGGGAGCACTACGGGATTCCCTGGGCCGACTACGGGATTGCGATTTTTCACCCTGTGACCTCGGAAGCAGAGACGATGGGCGAACAAGCTCGGGAACTGTTCGGTGCGTTGGAGGAAAGCGGTCGAAACTTTGTGGTGATCGCGCCCAACAACGATCCGGGCAGCGAAGCGATTTTTGACGTGATCAATGCGCTGCCCGAGTCGCGGTTTCGACTGATTCCGTCGATGCGTTTCGCGTACTTTTCGGAGTTGCTGCGCAACGCTGGGGTCATGGTTGGCAACAGCTCCGCCGGGGTGCGCGAAGCGCCGTTTTTGGGTCTGCCGAGCCTGGATGTGGGCACGCGTCAGACCAATCGCTCGACATCGGTGTCGATTACACCGGCTGCCGCAACTCAAAAAGCGGTGATCAAGCGTTTTCTCAGCGAGACCTGGGGTCATCGATTCCCGTCGGATTCCGCATTTGGTGAGGGCAACGCGGCGAATCGTTTTGTCGAGATCCTGGAGTCTGACGCCTTGTGGGCGCTGCCAAAGCAGAAGCAGTTCTTCGATGGCGAAGCAACCTTGAGTCCGTTGCCCCAGCTGGCGTCCTGACGGGGAGCCGTTCCCAACGCACCAAACCCTCAGGCAAAGCCGGGCGTGATGGTTGCGTCCCCTTGGGTCAGCACCGGATTGGTCCCCACACCGCTGAGTGATGGCCGGGACTCGAGGTATTCGCTCATGCCCGGCAAGGCGGCCATGGCGCGCATGAACGCCTGGATATCGGGGTGCTCCGAGAACACTCCTGGGTCGAGCAACTCCGCAATCTGAAAGTGGTGGAAGACGGTGAAGTCGCAGAACATGGGTTTTTGGCCAAAAAAGAACGGCCCATCGGCATGGGCGGCAAGACTGCGCGAGTAGTACGGCAGCCGGGGGGTGAAGGCCTTTACGAAGTCCGCCACCTTCGCCTCGTAGCGCTCGCCTGTGAAGAAGTTGGCGACGGGGTTCGAGATCGCAAACAGCTCGCCCGCGTTGTCGCACAGCGCGTCGGCTTGGGCGGCCAGCAGCGGGTCTGCCGGGCACGTCCCCGTGATCCGGCCCAGGTAGCGTTGAATCGCGCCGCTCTGGTCGATGCTTACCCGGTCGTCGACCACCAACACGGGGACTTGCCCGAACGGGGCTTGCTCTTTTGCGCCGCCCCGCCACGGGGCGCCGTAGTGGTCCCATGCATAAACGTCTTCGTATGCCAGACCGGCATGGTGCATGAGCATGCGGGCCGGTTCGGCGAGCGCCTGCATCTTGGCGTAGACCAGTGTGAGCTTGGGAAGGGCGGCGGGCGGGGCGATTGTGTCCATGGTGACTCCTCTCACGGTGAGCAGCCGCCTTAATCAGATCCGCAATGGTTGGACCGACGGGTCGGTGTTGTTTGGCTTCGACCATCCAATAAAAAAAACCGCCTTGACGGCTCAAGACCCCTTTGACCAAATGTGGGGACCGCTACGGTTTTACCCACAGGAGTTGTCCCAATGATGAAAATGTTTCTTGTCGTGGCTTGCGCCATGTTCATGCCCACCGAATCCTTCGCGAAAGATCACAAGAAGGCCCACAAAAAAGGCGAAGAGGCCGAGCAGAGCTACGAGGAGTTTTTGGCCCAGAGTCCCTTCAACAAGATGTATCCGAAGCAAATCGGCCCCGAGGCTGCCGCGTACTTCGGAAGCTTCAACACGCTCTTCACAGAGGGACCCATCGCATCGAAGGAATCGCGATTGGTCGCGGTTGCAGCCTCGGCTGCCATGAGGTGCGAGTACTGCATCACGGCCCAAGTTCACCTGGCGAAGCAGGCCGGCGCGAGTGACGACGAAGTCAAGGCGGCCATTCAGATTGCGGCCGAGGTCGCCCGATTCTCGATTCTGCTGTACGGAAACGAGTTTGGCCAAGACGAACTCAAGAAGGTCTTGAAGATCGAAGAATAGAGCGTACCGGCGTCTCTTTTGACCCGGCCGTTAGACCAAAGCGGCAGGACAACCGTCCTGCCGCTTTTGCGTGGATCGTCACCGGGCGTCGACGATCTGAACGCGGCGTTCGTCGGACCAGGTCTGATCGCCCAATGCCGCCGTGACGCGAAGGATCGCCTCGCGCCCCACCACTTCCGACGGGTCTCCAATGTCGAGGACGATCCGATCGCCCACGCGCACCCACCCCTCGTCGGCTTCGAGCACATTGAATTCCACCAGTTCGGCTTGGGTCACGAAGCTGATTCGCTCCGCATCGGTGCCAACGGCCTCGTAGGCGATCGAGATCCCGCCGGGCCCAAAGCCGCCGAACCGCAGCGTGGCATCGATGTGCCATCCGCCTTGGGGCCCGTAAACGATGGCCACGGTGTCGCCGTCATCGAGCGATTCCCACTGGGTTGTGCCGGTTCCCAGCTCCACCCAGGGGTCGCCGAACACCGCATCGGTGCCCGTGGCCAGCGTGGGCTCGGGGATCCCGAGCTCGAAGTCCGCAGTGGAGTTGTTGGTGTCCTGCCATGCGTCGCCGTCGCGAACGCGGTGCAGTGCGGTACCGGTGTACGGGCCGTCGTGCCACGTGAACCCGGCATCGATGGCGTCGGGCAGCCGTTTGAACGCTTCCGAGTCGGCGTCCATGAGGGTATCGATACCATCGATGACGGCGGTGGCGTCGACGGTGGGCAGCGGCCCAAAGTATCCGTCGGCCTCTCCAAGTTCGGAGGTGGCATCGACAATCACGACGCTGGGTCCGAACACGGTCATGAGCCAGTCGTATCCGCCGTTGTAGACCACCGATTCCAGGTTGGCCACGGTCGGACTGTCTTCGTCGCGTTCCGATTGCTCCACATACGCTTCGAAACTCGCACTCGACAAATCGATCGTTGAGAAGGGGCGATGATTGGCGCCGTCTTGAGCGATGAGCAACGCGTTGTTTGGGGCCAGTTCGGTCCCGTCGGGCACGCGCCACACGGTTGACATGACCACTTCATCGGGGCGTTCCTCGCGAAAACTGTCGGGGGCCGACCCGGGGTTGAAGGCGCCGGCCATGCCGTGGACGTTGGCGATGCGAATACCCGAGAGGTCCAGCGGGACATTGGCGGCGTTCACCAATTCGATGAACTGGTCGGAGAAGTAGTGGTCCGTGCCGCCGGCCGGTGCTGCACCCGACGCGTACAGTTGCGAGATGAGCAACTCTCCGACTGAGGGCGCACGTGCCTCGAGTGGCGCACTCGGAGCATCGGCGGTGTCGGACACAGCGGTCTCACCGGTGCATGCGGGAAGCACAAACATGGAGGAAAGGAATGCCCAACGATGCTGTCTCATGAACGCCTCGGAAACAATGCATGGCGCGCCGGTACGCCAACCGGCGTGTGGTAGCGGCTTGGTCCGCGTGCGCCCAGCCTTGTTCACGGGGTTGTTGCAGGGCGGCATGCCGCCTTTGAGTCGGACCGCGCACGGCGCACCACTGTGGGCCCATCGTGAGACGGAAGACTCACCGCTGCGGTGGGGCTCCACCGCCCAGCTCGATGACCAACGGGTAGGCGGGGAACCGCCCGCGAGATCCGTCGGTCAGCACGATGTCGTTCGTGGAGGCGATGGGTTTGAAATTCAACAGGGGTCGCCCCATGCACTCCGCCATCGCCGTGGTCGAGGTCGTCGTGCCCTCGACCACGTAGTGAATCGTGAACACACCACCCGTCGGATCGGATGCCAGGCTGGCGCGCACGCGGGCCGGCCGGCGGCCCTTCCGTCGGGGCAGACATCGGCACAGGTCCGCCTGGGTTCGGCGAAGTCCGGGTCTGATGATGCGGGACCGAAGGAGTTCGGGGTCCATGTGAGCAGACCGCCGCACGGGAATGGACAGTTGTTGCAGGTCGGCGCCGCAAAATGGATCGGGCTGTGCGAATGCCGCGACCGCGGCGATCAAGGCGGAAATCATGCGTCCCTCCATTCAATGGGGTCACTGGTCAACGATTCCATCCGGATTTCCTTTCACCATCCTCATGAGACCGCCCCAAACTGGAAGCCCGGCGTACACCCAAACCCTGGAGACCGAGCCATCGGCCGGCCCCGCAAACGGCGTCGAATTGCCGGTTCGGATGGCGGGGCCGCCACGGCGGCAATAATGCATAGAGAGGAGATGCCCATGTCCCGCCACACCCGCCTGACCCAGAGTGAGTTGGTCCAGATGCGCGCTTCGTGCTCGCTCGCCGCTCGGTGCTTGGAGATGATTGCCGAGCACATGGTGCCGGGGATCACCACCAACGAGATCGACCGGCTGATCGACGCCTTCATCCGGGACCACGGTGCGTACCCTTCACCGCTGAACTACCGCGGGTTCCCCAAGAGCGTGTGCACCTCGATCAACGAAGTCGTCTGCCACGGAATTCCCGAAGATCGGGCGCTGGTGGACGGCGACATCGTCAACGTGGACGTGACGTGCACGTTGCCGGCCAAAAACGGATTCTTCGGCGACAACAGCGCCACCTTCTACATTGGCGAGCCGAGCCCCAGCGCCATCCACGTCACCGAGGTGGCACGGCAAGCGCTTGAGGTGGGCATCGCCGCGGTGCGCCCCGGCGATCGGTTTGGCGACATCGGGCACGCCATCCAGCGCTTCGTCGAGTCGAAAGGGTGCAGCGTTGTCCGCGAGTTCACCGGTCACGGGATCGGTCGCGAGTTTCACGTGGAGCCGTCGGTGCCCCACTACGGTCGACCCGGAACCGGGCCCCGCATCAAGCGGGGCATGACCTTCACCATTGAACCCATGGTGAACCTGGGTTCGTGGGAAACGGTGGTGCTCGACGACGACTGGACGGCGGTGACCAAAGACCGCTCGTTGTCGGCCCAGTTTGAGCACACCTTGCTCGTGACCCGCTCGGGCGTCGAGGTGTTGACCCGACGCGACTCGCTGCTCAAGAACAGCGAAGATCGTCCCTATGCTCAGCTCGGTCCACTGGCCGTGCCCGCATCGAAGCAGCTGAACCGCGGCGGCTGAACCGTCCCGCTGCATGAGGCTTGGATGCGCGCCAAAAGTCGGGCACCATGAAGGCATGCAAGGACGGTGGAGGCTCGGAATGCGCGCTTGGGCAGTGGTTGGGTTGTTGATGGGTGTGGGTGGCTGCGCCTCGAGGGACTCGGCGGACGAAGTTGAGCCGGCATCGGAGCCGGTCGTGGACGGTGCAGCACCGCCGCTACGTTCCTGGAGCGGCGCAGAGGACTGTTGCGGTGCGGATCCCCACCCCGTTCACGGCGCGTTGCTCTCGGACGGATCGGTGGTCATGGTGGGCAAGTCGGCCGCCAGCGGGGATCGGATCGCCGGATTCGCGACTCGATGGATGCCTCAGTCGGGGCCAGCGGCGGGCCGATTCGTCGACTCCGACCCCGGGGTCATTGCGGCCTCGGTTAAGTGGCCGCCTGGCTCCGCCATGGTTCAAGCGGTGGAAGCCGATGGTGCGATTGTTGCCGTGGGGTTTCGGATCCCATCGCCGGGCGAGGCGGCAGTGGGCGTTGCGGTGAGGCTCGACCCCGGCACGTTGGCCGAGACCGGTCGCATTGAAATTGAGGGTCCGGAGCGTGGAACCTCGGCGGTGCTGGAGTCGGTCGCAGTCGATTCCTCGGGACGGATCATCATGGGCGGATCCTGGGGTCTGTCGTTGGATGCCATCGAAGGCCTGAAGTCGTTTGGAAACATCGTCGATGGGCGGGGCATCGCAATCGCGGTGGACCCCGCCGTTTGGGACCAAGCCGGTGCGGCAACGCTGGCCCCGAGTGCCCTCGGCGCTGCGGTGCGCGAAGTCCCGGAGGTGCACTCGGTGAAGAGCCTGCGGACCGCCGAGGATGCCATCGTTGCGGTGGGGCACGACGACGATGAGGTGAGCGGCATGGTGTGGTTGGATTCGGACCTCGCCGAGCACCGCTGGTTCCGGTTTGACGACGACTACGAATTGACCGATGCCGCCTTGGTCCAGGACCAAGGAGGCGACCTCGCCGCCGTGCTCGTCGGCCATGGCGGGCCCGACACCATCGACGGGCACGCCAAGATGGTCCGTTCCGATGGCGTTGTGATGTGGTCGGCATCGTTTGGAAACCCCGGCCTTCAGCCGGAGGACATGCCCGATGCGCCCCTCGCGCCGGACGACTTCATCTTCGACGAATGCTGGGGAGTCGCGGCGAGGCCAAGCGGCGTGGTGATCGGGTGCGGGAGCGGAATCGAAGGATGCGATGCCGTGGACGCCACCGCGAAGGAGCGCCGGCAATGCCAGACCGATCCCCGCCGGGTGTGGCGCAGTCATGTGGTGGGCGTGTCGCTCGAGGGGACGGTCCAGTGGAGCCGCACGGATGCATTCGTGAGTGAGGAAGGCGAGGCGTTTGAGAGCGCGTCCGAGTTTGTGTTCACGGGGCCAGACGGCGATCTGTTCTCGGTGGTCGATCACGACTTTGGCGTCGGCCTGGCGCGCTACGGCGACTGAGTCGCCACCGCAGCCCGCCCGCTCAGATGGCCTGGGTGCCGTCTTCGCCTGTGCGGATCCGAATGCACTCTTCCAGGTTGGTCACAAAGATCTTTCCATCGCCGATCTCGCCCGCGTCGGTACGGGCGGCGCTGAGGATGGCGTCAATGGTGATTTGCTTGAACTCGTCGTTGCAGGCGATGTCGAGGCGAACCTTGGGAGCCAGCTCGGGAGCGACTTCGAGACCGCGGTAGATGTCGACCCGTTCGGCCTGACCGCGTCCGGCGCATCGGGTCACGGTGATGCGGGTGATCTCGGCGGCGATCAGCGACTGGCGAACTTCGTCGAGTTTCTCGGGGCGAATGATGGCGGTGATGAGTTTCATGAGGGTTCTCGTGGGGTGCAGTGCGGTGAAAACAGGGTTCAGTTGGGGTTGAGCATGCCGTAGCCGTGCTCACCGTGAAGGCTGTGGTCGAGTCCCGCGAGTTCGCGCCGTTCGTCGAGTTTCAGACCGAGCGTCTTGTCGACCGCGACCAGCAGCACGAAGGAGCCGACGGCCGATGCAATGGCGGCGACCGCCACACCCGCAAACTGGTGGCCCAGTTGGACCATCAGGCCGCCTTCGGGGACATCGCGCAGGAAGAAGGTGAGGCCCACCGCGCCAATGATGCCCGCCACTCCATGAATGCCGAACACGTCGAGGGTGTCGTCGTACCCGAGGCGATTCTTCGCGGTGATGGCCAAGTAGCTGAACACCGCGCCCAGGATCCCCAACACCAACGCGCCGCTGGGCAGCACGTCGCCCGCTGCGGGGGTGATCGCCACCAGGCCGGCGATGATCCCCGACACGAGGCCGAGGCTCGTGGCCTTCTTGTGAAGCACGCCCTCGATCGCAATCCATGCCAGCGCACCAGAGGCCGCGGCGATCTGGGTCATGGCCAGCGCTTGGCCGGTCTTGAGGCCGCTCTCCACCGAGCTGCCGGCGTTGAAGCCAAACCAGCCCACCCAGAGCAGGCCCGCCCCGATCATTGTCATCACCAGGCTGTTGGGGGCCATGGCCACCCGCGGGTAGCCTCGGCGAGACCCCAGGTACAGGGCAGCGACCAAGCCCGCGACGCCGGCGGAGACGTGAATGACGGTTCCGCCTGCGAAATCGATGGCATCGCCCGTCAAAAATCCGCCGCCCCAAACGATGTGGGCGAGGGGGTTGTAGATGAAGAGGCTCCACAGTGCGATGAACACGCAGTACCCGCGAAACTGCACGCGCTCCGCGAAGGCGCCGGCAATGATCGCGGGAGTGATGATCGCAAACTTGCCTTGGAACATCGCAAAGACGTACTCCGGAATTCCGCCGTCCATGATGGTCTGGTCGATTCCAGCGAGCATGACTTTGTTCGGGTCCCATCCGACCACGCCGCCGATCGAGTCACCGAAGGCCATCGCGTACCCGCAGACCGTCCAGATGACCCCAATGATCGCCATGGCACTGAAGCTGTGCATCATGGTGCCGAGCACGTTCTTGGTGCGAACCAACCCGCCGTAGAACATCGCGAGTCCCGGAATCATGAGCAGCACCAAGGCGGTGCTGGTGAGCATCCAGGCGGTGGTCCCGCTGTCAATTTCGCTTCCCGAAGCGTGCGCGGGTGAGGCGAAGAAGGCGGCAAAAATGGTGAGTGCGATGAGCGGATTCATGAGCGATCGATCTCCATGTCACGATGAAGTCGGCCGTCTACCAATCAGTAGATAAATGCGCAATGCCCACCGCTCAAAAAACGAGAAAAAACCCATTTTTTCTGTCCATCGAGCGATCCGCACCGTCGGGTTAGGCGGTTCCCTCAAGCGCAAAGGCAAGCGACAACAATCGCGCCTCACCGCCCACCGGTCCGGCAAGCTGCACGCCGATGGGGAGTCCCGACGATGTGGTGCCGACGGGCACCGAAATTGCGGGGGCCCCGGCCACGTTCTGCACGGGCGTAAACGGCAGCAACTCGAGCAGCCTTGTTCGCTTTTGCTGGAAGTCTTGGTCCGGCGCCAGCACACCCACTGCCGGCGCTGGGCCCGCCGTGGTGGGGCACAGCAGAACGTCGGTGTCCGCAAACAAATCTTGGTAGACCGCCTCGTAGCTCCGAAGTCGCTTGATGACCGCGGGGATTTTGAGGATGTTTCGTCGGGCTTCGGCAGCCAATGCCCGCGTCCAGGGCTCCAGCAGCCTCACTCGCGCCCCGGGGGAAACGGCGATCAGACCCTCGAGAATGAGGGCACTGAAGGCCCAATACAGCAGAAAATCATCGGTCTCTTCCTGCCCGGCCGGCACGTCGATCCATCGAACGTCGTGGCCGAGGTCCGCCAAGCGCTGGGCGGTGGCCTCCGTTGCCTGGCGAATTTCAGGGTCGACGGGCGACCCAGTTGGCGTGTCGGCAAACGCTGCGATTCGGTACTTGGTGCTCCCGGGCCCCTCAACGAGCCCGACCGGCGGCATGCCCGCAGCGGGCGCCACGCGTTCCACAGCGGCGTAGTAGTTTGCCGTGTCGCGAACGGTCCGAGTCAGGACACCCATCTGTGCAATGCGGATGGGCAGGTGCTTGGCTTTGTCCATCATGGCCAGGCGCCCGCGGCTTGGCTTGAGTCCGATCAACCCGCAGAACGCCGATGGGATCCGGATCGAGCCGCCGCCGTCCCCGCCGTGGGCGATGGGCACGACGCCCGCGGCGACCAAGGCGGCCGAACCGCCCGACGATCCCCCGGCCGTGTGGGCCAGATTGAGCGGGTTCAGGGTGGGGCTGCCGCCCACGGGCTCCACCGTACCGGTGAGTCCAAATTCCGAGGTGGTGGATTTTCCCAGTGGGATCAGCCCGGTGTTCAAAAACTGGGCCACGGTCGCGGCGTGGCGCTTGGCCGGCCCCGGCTTGAACGCCTTGGAGCCGCATTGGGTGGGCACCCCCTCGAAGTCTTCGAGATCTTTGACCACCGTGGGGACCCCGGCAAAGATGGCGGCGCCGGGGTCCTTGGCCAGGTCGAGCGCGCGCTGGGCGTCCATGTGGGTGAGGGCATTGAGCTTGGGATTCCAGTTTTCGAGGCGACCAATGGCGGCCTCGACGACCTCGGTGGCCGAGACTTCGCCCGATGCGATGCGCTGCGCGGTCTCTGTGGCGTCCCAGTTGTCCATGCGTCCTCCGAGGCTTATCGGCCGGTCGAATCAGTGTACGCGCCGCCGTTTGTCCGTCCACTGCCCGCAGGCAAAAAAAACGCCGCGGAAGACCGCGGCGTTTTCAACGATTGGTGTCGAGGACACCGAGCCTCCGCCGAAAAGCGGAGGCTCGATGGGTCTCTACATACCGGTGTCGGAGCTTTCCTCGACCACCATGGCACCCGTGGTGGGGTACGTGGAGGCGCATGGGAAAGAGGTTCCCCAGGCGCCTTCCATGATGGCGCATCCAGCGCCTTCACAGGTCGCGGTCCCGGCCACCAAGCTGGTGTAGCTGGTGTGGGTGGTGGTCCGGCCCGTGGCGCCGAGGCTGATGCTGATCAATGCATCGATGCCCGTGGGGTTGCCATCGGCGTCGGTGCTCGCGTCGACCGTGGTCAGAGCCGTCGAGTCGCAGGTCCAGTTCAGCGAGTTCGGTGCATCGTATGCACAGGTGTAGCTGAGACCGGTTGCGGACGACGTCGACGTCAAGGTGCCGTCATCGTTGCTGGTCATGGTCAACACGGTGTCGGGGAATCCGGTGAGATCGATGGTCGCGAAGCCGCAGCCATCATCGGTCCAGGTTCCGCCGGCTTGGGCGTAGTCGCCGGTCGTCATGACTTCGGACTGCTCGATGAACACGTTGTTGAACCCAGAGACCGAAGTGACGCAGGTGTCGTCGGTGATGCCGGCGGCACCCCAGACGGTGGCGCAGTCGGCGCCGGCGCAGGTACCCGACCATTCAGCCGAGGTTCCAAGGACGCTGGTGTTGCTGGTCAAGGTGCCGGCGGAGCCGGAGACCAGCGTAACCACCGCATCGGTGGGAGGGATCACCGCACCGCTGGGCAGGGTGGCGCCTTCGGAGAAGTCGATGTCCGTGGTCGCTCCGCAGCTGAAGTCGTTGCTGTCTTCGGCTTGCGTGCAGTCCCACGAGATGCCACCGGCAGTGGTCAGCGTGTCGGCAGCGCCGTCGACGCCCGATACGGCCTCAAACAGCACTTCGCTTTCTGCGGTGAAGCCCCAGAGCAGCTCGAGGTTGCAGCCGTCGGCATCGATGGTCCAGTCGGTGCCCTTCCAGATGCCATCGGCGATGTCGTAGATGGGTGCAGGGGCGTCACCGGTGTCGTCGCCGGCTCCCGTGTCATCGGCGTCGGCGTCGGCGTCGGCGTCGGCGTCAGCGTCGGCATCAGCGTCGGCATCGGCTTCTTCGGTGGCCGCGGTGTCCTTGTCGTCGTCGTCTCCGCAGGCAACGGCGAAGCCGCTCAGCAGAAGCAAGAAAGCATTGATTCTCATGGTTTTCCTCGGTGTAAGTGCACGTCCTTTTTGGACGTGAGGTCGGTTGCAGATGGGCGCGGGGTCTCTTCCGCGATCATCGGGGGGGGGACGTCTCGAGTGGGCGTGCCCCCCGAAGCGTACCGGCGAGTATCTTATGGGCCTTTTTTGCGCAATCCTGTGCCTGGTTATTTCCATAGTTCAGCCTTGCGTTTTGGTCGGTTCGCGGTCCCGGCAGGCCTCGGGTTGGCCGTTTCCATCGCGAAGCGCGCGGAACTTGCCGATGCCGGGGCTGCGCGGGGAGGGCCCTCTGCATTGAGACCGTTCTCCCAACACTCCGGTCGGCGTTTCGCGGCCTCTGTGCCGATTTTTTGATCGTTTTTGCAACGCAATTGCAACTGGAACGCGGTTGCATTAGACGGGCGGCGGCGCAAGCGACGATGGCTCGCGCCAACCCCCATCTCCCACTTCCAAGGCCGTTGAAATGGCACCCGCGTCCCGTCCCGAGCTGAAGTCATTATTCGCGGTTCCCGCAGCGTTTGCGCTGGTGTTTTCGGTGGGATTGTTCATGCTTGGCCGTCTGTATGGTTCGTTGGTCGTCGTCGCCGCGTCTGTCCATTGGCTCCTGATGTTTGCGGTGATCGTGGGTGCCCGCAGCCAGCGTGTGAATCCCCAACCCGGCTCGGCGCTCGCTGTTCGGCGCGTGTTCATCGCGCTCCTGTTCTTGATTGTGTCGTTGACCGGTGCGTCGTTGGCCGATGGCTTCATGTTTGTGGTTCCCACGGAGTCCACCAATGACGTCCTGGCGATGGGCGCATTGATGGTTGCTTCGGCAGGAAACTTGGCCGCGGGCGTCGCGTGGTTTTCAGCGCCGAGGAACGCGTCGGTGCGGGACGCAGCCGGTTTGGCCAAGCTCGGGCGCGTCGGGGTGTGGCTGAACCTGATCGGGGCCGCTTCGGTGTTCGCGCTGTACGCGGGCGTGACGGCATTTGAGAACGAAGTGTGCGCGGTGCTGGTCGGACTGCCCGGACTGTTGGCCCTGGAACTGCTGGCTCGCGGGACATTCGCGTTGTTCCGCCCCGCGACATCCGATGCCGCATTCGGTGCTGACCTGGTGATCGCCCGCGTGGTGGGCTCGTCGTA
>JAYZVA010000095.1:0-15551 GCA_036156175.1 Myxococcota bacterium | reverse complement strand
GTTGTGCAGTTCGAACTGGCCCATCGACACATTGTTGGTCGCCTGCTCATCTTCACCCTGCAGCACGTGGATCTTCACGGTGCTCTGGTTTGCTTGAACGGTGGAGACCATTCGGGTGGCGTCCGTTGGAATCGTGGTGTTCTTTGGGATGAGCACGGCCATGCGCTTGCCCTCGACCTCGATGCCCAGCGAGAAGTTTGTCACGTCAAGCAGCGTCACTGCCTTTGTGTCTCCGCCCAGAATCGAGGCTTGAACGGCCGCGCCGATCGCCACGACTTCGTCCGGGTGAAACGACTTGTTCAACGCGCGGCCAAAGAGTTCTTCGACCATTGCCTGGACTTTGGGAATTCGGCTCGAGCCGCCCACCATCACGACTTCATCGATGTCGCCGGTGGAGAGTCCTGCATCCGCCATTGCGGTTCGGCATTCTTCGATGGTCTCGTTGAAGAGGTCCGCAGCCATCGATTCGAACTGGGCGCGACTCAGGGTGGCTTGGAGGTGCTTCGGGCCGGTCGCATCGGTGAGCAAGAACGGAAGGTGGATTTGCGCCGTGGTGGTGCTGGACAATTCGATCTTTGCGCGTTCAGCGGCATCACGAAGGCGTTGCATGACAACGGTGTCGCCGCTGAGGTCGACGCCGTTTTCTTCTTGAAACACGCCCACCAACCACTCCACGATCTTCTGGTCCACATCGGCACCGCCGAGCACGTTGTTGCCGCGAGTGGCGAGCACTTCTGCGATGTCCGCGTCGACCTGGAGCAATGATATGTCGAACGTGCCGCCTCCCCAGTCGTAGACCGCGATTCGGGCTCGACCCTTGCGCTGATGGACATAGGCCAAGGCAGCCGCGGTCGGCTCGTTGATGATGCGCAAAACGTCCAGTCCCGCGATTGTCCCCGCGTCCTTGGTTGCCTGTCGCTGGCTGTCCGTGAAGTAGGCCGGCACCGTTACCACCGCCTCAGTGACGGGCTCTCCAAGGTACGACTCTGCCGCCCGCTTGATTTTCTGCAGGATCAGGGCGGAGAGTTCTTGGGGCGTGTACAAGTCGTTGTCGACGCGAATCGCGGCCATGCCCTTTTCGTTGGCTTGCACAATGTAGGTGACCAATCCCAACAAGCCGTCGACCTCGTTCATCTGTTTGCCGATGAAGCGCTTGAGTGAGTGCACGGTGGCTTGGGGGTTGATCAGCAGCTGGCGCTTCGCGATTTCCCCGACAAAACGGGTTCCGTCCTTGGCGAATCCGACCACGGACGGCGTGACCCGTCCGCCTTCTTCGCTGATGATGACGCGGGGTTCGCCCCCTTCCAGTACGGCGCACACGGAGTTGGTGGTGCCGAGGTCGATTCCAATGACTTTGCCCATATTCAATCCATTATCGATGAAACCGTGCCCGGAGCTGGAGTCGAACCAGCACTCCCCGAAAGGAAGAGGCTTTTAAGGCCCCTGTGTCTACCATTTCACCATCCGGGCGGCTGCGCAAAGTCTCACAAGAAACTGTTGTCGCGTCAAGCTCATTAAACCGTTGCATTTGTTGATTGTTTTTGGCTTCCGGTATGGTGGGTGCATGGAGCGGTGCCCCAAATCGATGTGCATGTCCAAGGCTGGCTTGGTCGCTTTGATTTTCTTGGTGTGTTGCGTGGGCGGTCCGCGGGAGCGTTCGAACCTCGCGGGGCGCATGATTCGAAGCGGTGACCAGTTGTTCAGCGAGCGGATGGATCCGACGGCGATTCGCAGAGCCATCGACGAGTATGAAGCGGGCGTCAGCAAATACCCGGCGGAGCCGCGACCGCTGGGGCGACTGGCGCGCGCATACACATTGTTCGAATACGGTCATGCTGCGCTCGGCGAAGGCGGATACGCGACCGCGCGCCAATACGGGCTCCAATGCCTGATGATGGAGCCCGCATTTGGCGGGCTTGTGTCGGCCGCCGGAGGGCAAGTCACCAAACGGGCTGTGGCCACGTTGGACCGAGGGCGAATCGGCTGCATGACGTGGACGGCCATCGCGTGGTCGCGTTGGCTCGACCAGCGGAAGGTCATCGGAGCTTCAATTGACCTGGAGGCAGTGCAGGCGCTCGCGAAGCGCGCTGTGGATGTGTTTCCAGATTACGATGATGGCCGACCCTATGCAGCACTCGGGTTGGCACTGGCGATTCCACCCGCACCGCTGAACCCCGATTTGGCCGCCGCTCGGGTTGCCTTTGGTCAGGCTGTGATGCGGGCTCCAGGGCGACTCACGCCATCGGTCGACTTGGCCGAGTTCGTCAGTGGACCGGAGGGCAAGGAGTCAGAGTGGCGGGCGATCCTGAGTCGCGTTGCAGCAGCGAACCCGAGCGGTCCCGATGCGCTCGAGAACAGTGCGGCGATCCAACGCGCAGAAGCCCTGCTCGAAGCAGGGCTTGATGCGCGTTGGAACGAATGAACGCTTAGCGGCGTTTGAACGAGCGGTGCATCGACTTGCGCCGACGCTTCTCGGCAAGACGCTGCTTGAGCCGGCGCTTTTCACCCGGCTTCAGGTAGAAGCTGTTCTTCTTGATGTCCTTGCGGATGCCTTCGCGCTCGACCTTCCGACGAAAACGACGAAGGGCCTTTTCAAACGGTTCATTCTCTCGAACGGTGACCAGAATCAAGGTGTACTCCAATGGGGCCCAGCGTGGGACCGGAAAAAGTGACCAGCGCAAGTAGCACATTCCACCGATCGTGCAACTGAAAACCCGCAGCAGGCTCCCACAGGTCTAAAAAACCGCGCCGAATGCGGTCCCGAGGTACAGCATGTTGTGCAGTCCAGCATCGAGGCGAAGGCTGGCTTGATCGCCAAAGTGGAACTTGGAACTCACGGTTACATCCACCATTGGCAGGACCCGGGGTACGTCTGTCGAACCGTCCTCCGGACAGGTGTCTTTTCGCGTGTAGGCGGGGCTCTCCGGCAAGCAATCGCCGTCGCGGGTCGCCTGGCTGCCTCCAGGGCCCCAACGCGTCAGCTCGCCCGTCATGACCCCAAGCCCAACTCCGCCCCCAAACACAAAGCTCCACCAGTCGGTGGCCTCCACGCTGTAGCCGTAGTTGGAACCGAGCACGACCATCCCGATGCCGTCGGGTCGAATCCAGTCGCCGTCGTCGTGCGCCGCAGGGCGTTCCACATCGTCCCAGTACCCCTCCTGCATGAGGTTGCCGAGGTACTCCAAGTAAAAGATCCAGTTCGCGGGTCCCTTCTTTGTGACGAACTCGGCGCCAACGGTGTAGGCCCGAACTTTGGGCCGCGGGTAGGGATTCGCGCCATCGCTATCGTTGTCAAAGAACCAGATGTCCAGCAACGAGTTCGGCACGCTGAGGTATCGGCTTCGGATGTTGACTTCGTAGAGGTGCTCGCGCTTGACGGGCAGGTCTTGTTCCTGGGTGCCCGCCCGTCGCGCCGTGGTCACCGTGCCGGTGTCGCCGCTGTTTGACTGCGCATGGGCGGCCCCGATTGTGAGCAGAGCAAACAATGTGAGCACGATGGTTCCTCCTCATGAATCCGTTAACCGTTTGAGTGAACCCTGGAGGATTGTGATGGTCCGGAGATGCGATGTCAACCGTTGGCTGTGGGCCGGCTTGGTTTTGGTCGGTTGCCAAGCGGCGCGGTCCCCCGTGGCCCCGAATGCGTTTGCCGTCGGGCAGGTGGTCGCGGCCACCACTGAACCCGGACTGGAAGACGCACTCAGGGCAGGGATTGCATCTGCTCTGACGGAACGGTCTGCGCTGGCGGAGTCCGGTACAGCGGCGGTCGACATCGCGGTGTTGACGGCGGTTACCCAAGCGACGAGCGTCAGCCAAGCCGGCCAATCGTTCGCAGCCCGTCTTCAGATCAGCGTCCGAGTCGGCGATCGAACCCGGCAGTTCTCGTCTGAGCGGAACTACACCGTGATCGATGCAGTGCAAGGCGAGGCGGCCCGAAAAGCGGCGTTCGAAGCGCTCGCCGGGGCGCTTGCTCGCGACTCGGTCGACTGGCTGCTGGCCTCACAGAAGTCCTCGAATGACTGAGCGCCATCCAACCATCGCGCTGTTTCTGGGCGACGAGACTGTCGGACGAACCCGGGCAGTCGACGAGCTTGTCGCCGCCGTCTTTGGCGACGGCCCATCGAGTTTCAACCTGGCCACATTCACGGCTGTGGACGGGGCCGAGCGCGCGGTCGAGGTGGCAAAGACTGTCCCCATGATGGCCAAGCATCGGGTCGTCGTGATCCGGGGCATGGAGTCGGCTCCGACGGACTTGCTCGATGACTTGCTGCGCTACGCCGAACGACCGTGCCCCAGTACCGTTATGATTTTGTCGGGCGTCAAGAATGCGCCGGCTGTTGGAGGGGTGGACCGGGGGCGCAAGCTCGAAGCGGCGGTGAAGAAGGTTGGTGTGGTCAAGCGGTTCAAGACGGCTGACCAGAACCCGAGGCGATTTGCAATCGCGACGGCTGAGGAAGCGGGAATGCGGTTGGAACCCGCGGCGGCCGACTTGGTCGTGGAGCTTGTTGGTACCGACCTCGGACGTCTGCAAGCGGAGATGAACAAGGTGATTGCGTTTGTGGGCGGCGAGGGGTCAATCGGGACGGCCGATGTGGAGGCCGTGTGCAGCCTCGTCGCAGAGGCCGTGATTTGGGACCTGACCGACGCGGTCGTGCGACGCGATCCAGACCGGGCCATGGTTGCCGCGCATCGCATGCTCGAAACCGGTGAGGCAACCCATCGATTGATGGCGATGATCGCGTGGCAGATGCGGCAACTGATCACCATTCAGGAGTGCATGCAGACCCGCACCAACCCCGCGGATGTGGGCGTTCGAATGCCACGGCGAAAGTTGACTTCAGCCCAAGACGCATTGCGGCGCAGGCCGCTCGACCCGGCACGCTTGCTGGGTCGGTTGGCGGAAGCCAATGGCGAACTGAACCGTTCCCGCGCTGGGGACCGGCGAATTTTCGAAGGGTTGCTGCTGGAACTCGTCGCGACGTGATCGATTCGCTCATCCCACAAACAAGCCCGCTCGGGATTTCCGAGCGGGCTTGGTGTTGTCGCGGCCGGGCGTTCAGCCGATCGCTTGGATGGCCTTGTTCAAGCGGCTGACACGGCGTGCCGCATTCCGCTTGTGGATGATCCCTTTCTGGGCCACGCGCTGAATGATGGCGACGGTGCCGGGAAGAAGTGCTTGCGCGGCGTCCTTGTCTCCGGCTTCAATCGCTGCACGAACCCGCTTGATCTGGGTCCGCATGGTGCTGCGATAGTGACGGTTGTGGGCGCGCCGCTTGGCGTTCTGCCGGTTCCGCTTGATGGCGCTGGCGATGTTAGCCATCTTTGCTCCAATGCTTCGTTCGACAGCCTGGATTGGTGTCGTGTGCGGCCCGCGGTTTATCGTCGTGCTCCAAAAGTGTCAAGGGAACACCGCCCGATCGGTGGAATGAGGTAGAAGGGCTATGGGTTGGCCGGCTTCCACGGGGTGCGGTAGGGCTTAGGAACAGCGGCCGATGTTGGAGGGGACATGCAAATCTGCGTTGTGGGGACCGGATACGTCGGGTTGGTGGTTGGGGCGTGCTTGGCGGACCAGGGATTTTTCGTGACCTGCGCCGACCGAGATGCCGACAAAATCGACGCACTCAATCAAGGCATCGTGCCGATTTACGAACCCGGCTTGGAGGACATCCTCCGGCGGGTGGCTCGGGAACAACGCATTCAGTTTTCGACAGATACGCCTGCCGCGATTGCTGGAGCCGACGTGGTGTTCATTGCCGTCGGGACTCCGTCCGCCGCGGATGGCTCGGCAGACCTGTCCGCCGTTCTTGGCGTGGCCAGTGAGATTGGAGAACACATCTCGCGGCCCGCCACGGTGGTGATCAAGTCCACGGTGCCGGTGGGCACGGCCGCGCGGGTTCGAGCCGCGGTGACTGCCCGCACAACGCACCCGGTAAACGTCGTGTCGAATCCCGAGTTTTTGAAGGAGGGTGCGGCCATTGCCGACTTCACCCACCCCGACCGGATCGTGGTGGGAACCGACTCGGCGGCCGCAAAAGACGTGATGGCGACGTTGTACGGCGGCTTGGTTCGCACCGGACGTCCAATCGTGTTCATGAACAACGAATCGGCGGAGCTGACGAAATACGCCTCAAACACGTTGTTGGCCACCAAGATTTCCTTCATGAACGAACTGGCCCGGCTCTGCGACGCGGTGGGGGCCGACATTGAGGCGGTGCGCATGGGCACAGGCAGCGACTCGCGCATCGGGCCAAAATTTTTGTTTGCCGGGGCAGGCTTCGGCGGCTCGTGTTTTCCCAAAGACATCCGGGCCCTCAAGCACATGGGCGAAAAGGCGGGCGTGCCTCTGGAAATTCCCGCTGCAGTTGAGCGCATCAATGGGGATCAAAAGCGGCTGCTTGGGAGCAAGATCATCGCTCGGTTTGACGGAGCGCTGAGTGGTCGGTGCATCGCCGTTTGGGGATTGACCTTCAAGCCGCGAACCGACGACGTGCGAGAGTCTCCAGCGTTGGTGCTCATTCGTCAGCTCGTCGCGGCGGGCGCGCGCATTCGCGCAACCGACCCCGAGGGCATGGTCGAAGCGAGCGCGATGCTGGCGGACCTCGGAGACGCCGTGCGGTTTGTGGAGTCGGCCCATGACGCGGCCACCGGTGCCGATGCCGTCGCGCTCGTCACCGAATGGAGTGAGTTTCGCAACCCCGATTTCGAGGCGCTGAAGGGCGTCATGCGGAACCCGATTTTGTTTGATGGCCGCAACGTTTTCGCGCCGGAAGTGGCCCAGCAAGCCGGATTCGAGTACCACGGGATTGGTCGAGTCCTCCCGCCGAGAGCCGAATGATGCAGCCACCCATCGATAAAATCCGCAACTTCGCAATCATTGCCCACATAGACCACGGCAAGTCCACCTTGGCGGACCGCCTGATGGAGGTCTCGGGCTTGCTGGGCGAGCGGGACCAGAAAGAACAGTACCTGGACCGGATGGACTTGGAACAAGAGCGCGGCATCACCATCAAAGCGCAGACGGTTGTGATGCAGTACAAGGCGTCCGATGGAGAGACCTATTTTTTAAACTTGATCGACACACCGGGGCACGTCGATTTTACCTACGAGGTTTCGCGTTCGCTCAGTGCCTGCGAGGGCGTCTTGCTCGTCGTTGACGCCACGCAGGGAGTGGAAGCCCAGACGCTGAGCAACGTGTATTTGGCGCTCGAACAGGACGCGGAGATTCTTCCCGTCGTCAACAAGGTCGACCTGCCAAGCGCGGACGTGGACGGTGTGTTGGAGCAGATCGCGGATGGGATCGGGTTGGAAATCGAGCACGCGTTGCCCGTGAGTGCCAAGACTGGCGTGGGCGTCGATGCGGTGTTGGATGCCATCGTGAAACACGTGCCACCGCCTGTTGGCGATCGGAGCGCTCCGCTGAAAGCGTTGATCGTCGACTCGTGGTTTGACCCGTATGTCGGGGTCGTCGTGCTGTTGCGGGTGGTCGATGGACAGTTGCGCAAGGGCGAGAAGGTCACCTTGATGGGGGCAGACGTCCAATACGATGTCACGAAAGTTGGCGTCTTCGCGCCCGACATGAAGGACCAAGAGGACCTGTCCGCAGGCGAGGTTGGGTTCATGATTGCGGGGATCAAAGAGCTCGCGGATGCTCGCGTTGGGGACACGGTCACGCACCGGGACCGTCCGGCCAGCGAGCCGCTCGACGGTTTCGAGGAATGCAAGCCCATGGTGTTCTCGGGCATCTACCCCGTGGACTCCAAGGACCACGATGACTTGCGAGATGCGCTCGAGAAATTGCAGCTCAACGACGCAGCGTTCAACTACCAGCCAGAGACTTCTGATGCGCTTGGATTTGGTTTTCGCTGTGGGTTTTTGGGGTTGTTGCACATGGAAATCGTGCAGGAGCGGTTGGAACGCGAGTACGGGCTCAACCTCATCACCACCAGTCCGAGTGTGATCTACAAGGTTCGTACCAAAGCGGGCGATGAGTTTGAGATTCACTCGCCCAGCAAGCTGCCGCCGCCCCAGGAAATTCAGGACTTGATGGAACCGTTTGCCAAAGTCGTGCTGCACACGCCTGAAGCGCACGTGGGCGCCTTGATGAACCTTTGTCAGACGCGGCGAGGGGTCCAGCAAGGGTTTGAATACACGGGTCCCGGTCGGGTCATGCTGACGTATTCGCTGCCCTATGCGGAGGTCGTGTTCGACTTCTTCGACCGTCTGAAGAGCGTCTCGCGCGGCTACGCATCGATGGATTACGAAGTGCAAGATTGGCAGAAGGGCGACCTTGTTCGCCTTGACATCAAGGTCAACGGCGAGAATGTGGATGCCCTCTCGACGATTTGCCACCGAGAGCAGGCGTTCTACAAAGGCCAAGGCCTGACGAAGCGCCTCAAGGAGTTCATTCCCCGGCAAATGTGGGATGTCGCCGTCCAGGCGGCCTTGGGCAACAAGGTAATTTCCCGAACCACGGTCAAGGCCATGCGAAAGGACGTGACCGCGAAGTGCTACGGTGGCGACATCAGTCGGAAGCGGAAGCTCCTCCAGAAGCAGAAGGACGGGAAGAAGCGGATGAAAGCAATCGGCAACGTTGAGATTCCTCAAGAGGCATTTTTGGCCGTGCTGAAGGTTGGGGACGACCATTGAGCAACCGTTCGCGGGTGCCCCTCGTTGCGGGGATGCTCGCAGCGATGACCGCTGCCGCCGTGCTCCGATGGGTCATTGGCCATCCTTTGACGGTCCACACCCAAGCGATGGCCCCCACGGTTCAACGGGGGGAGACAGTCTGGGTGGCGCAGCGCAGCGCTCGATTGGGTGATGTGGTCCAAGTGGACCTCGGCGGTGGGTATGGGCTGTATCGAGTAGTGGCCACCGGCGGGCAGCGGGTCGACATTGAAGACCGCGCGTTGTTCGTCGATGGAGTCCGGACCGATGCCAGTCAAGCGTCCACCGTGCGCATCATGGGGCAAGCTTGCGAAGCGGTTGACGTTCCGGTTGTCCGAGCCAATCTGGAGGGCCACGACTTTGGGTTTGTGCCGGGAGGGGAAGACGTGTCGGTGACCGTGCCGCCATCGATGGTCTACCTCCTCGGCGACAATCGGGGAGCGGCGGGCGACAGCCGCACCTGGGGCGCCGTTCCTGTGACGGCTTTGGAGGGAGTTGCAACCCGCGTTTTGTGGAGTTGGGCGCCGTGCATTTCAAGGGTTCGCTGGCGAAGAATCTGGAATTCAATAGAGTAGGCTCGAGGAGAGGTTTTCATGCGCCAGCGCACCGGTCGAATCAGTTTGCCCACGGTCATCGTGCTGCTTGCTTTTGCCGCGGGTGTGGTCGGTACACAGCGGTTTGGCCCGTATTACTGGGACTACTGGCAAATGAAAGAGATCACCAAGACCACGGCCCGCACATGGCGGATTTTGGGACGACAGACGGCGTTGGACAAGCTCCGCACCATGATCGATGACCGCGGGTTGGCGGACTACATCGACCCGTCGTTTTGTGACCTCAGCGAGATGCGCGGCGGATTTCGCGTGAAGTGCAGCTGGGAGGTCGATGTGTACTATCCATTCTCGGAATCCATTCGGACGCTCTCCTTCGCCACCGAACACTTCGCACAAATGGACGACTAATGGCGCTCGGGATACCGGTTCTGCCGGGCCCGAGGAGGGTCAGAGGAGCCTGCCCATGAAGCGCACCACGGGGATGAACGGTGTCGAGGTGGGTCGCACGCTGGACCGCCTCGCCACCGAGATGGTCGAGGAACTCGGCGTCCCCACGGACTACGCGTTGGTGGGCATCGTCACGGGAGGGCACCCCATTGCGGAACGCTTGGCCGACCGCATCGAAGCATCGACCGGCGTGCGACCCCAAACGGGAACCGTGGACATCACCTTGTATCGCGACGACCTTTACACCGGACTGGAGCGGCCGGTGTTGGGCGAAACCGTGCTTCCCTTCGCGTTGACGGGGCAGGACATTGTTTTGGTCGACGATGTCTTGTTCACGGGGCGCACGGTTCGAGCGGCATTGGATGTGTTGAACGACTACGGCCGACCGCGGTCCGTCAAGCTGGCCGTACTCATTGACCGGGGCCATCGCGAGTTGCCCATCGCCGCTGATTTTGTGGGGCGGGTGATGGTGACCGCCAAAGGCGACAAGGTGACAGTGATGCTCACGCCCGACGATTCGGGCAACGACACCGTTTCCTTGGACTCGGGAGGTCCGCAGTGAAACGCAAGGACATGCTCGGCCTTCGCGGGGTCAGCAAAGAGGACATCGTTGAGATTTTGGACACTGCGGAGCGGTTTCGAAACGTCTCGGAGCGGCAGATCAAAAAGGTTCCAACCCTCCGCGGTCGCACCGTTGTCACGTTTTTCATGGAGAACTCAACCCGGACTCGGATGAGTTTTGACCTTGCCGCCAAGCGTCTGAGCGCCGACACGCTCGGATTCTCGGCTGGATCCAGTTCGACGAAGAAGGGCGAGACCCTCATGGATACGGCCCGCAACATCGATGCGATGAAGCCCGATGCGATCATCATTCGGCATTCGGCAGCGGGCGCCCCCCACATGCTTGCAAAAGCATTCCCGTGGTCCGTGCTGAACGCGGGCGACGGCATCAACGAACACCCCAGTCAGGCGCTCCTCGACATGCTCACCATGCGGGATCACTTGGGCTCGTTGGCGGGCAAGACAATCGGGATTGTGGGCGACGTGTACCACAGTCGAGTTGCCCGCTCGAACATCTTTGGTTTGACCACAATGGGCGCCAACGTCGTCGTGGCGGGTCCCGGAACCATGTGCCCGCCTTCCATGGCTGCGCTGGGCGTTGAGGTGCGACACAGCATCGATGAGGTTGCCGAGGACGCGGATGTCATCATGATGCTGCGCATTCAGCGGGAACGGCTGCAGCCGGGAATGATGGCGACGGTGAACGAGTACAGTCGGTTCTACGGTCTCGACCTGGACCGCCTGAACAAGGCGAAGCCGGAAGCCTTGGTCATGCACCCCGGTCCCATCAATCGAGGCGTGGAGATGAGCCCGGAGGTGGCCGATGGTGAACGAAGCGTCATCATGGAGCAGGTCACCAACGGCATCGCCATTCGGATGGCGTTGCTTTACCTCCTCGTGGGCGGTGAATCTGCAGGAGGCGACTCCAATGCAAGCTGAAACCGAGGTGATTCTGCGCGGCGGTCGCGTGGTGTGCCCCGTTACCGGAACCGATGCAGTGACGGACGTCGTCATCCGCAACGGGCTCGTCCATGCGGTGGGCGCCGCTGAGCTCCCTGCCGATGCACGGGTCATCGATTGCGCTGGTTGCGTGGTTTCGCACGGGTTTACGGACCTGGGCGCCGAGTTGGGGGATCCGGGCCAGACTTGGCGCGAAGACTTGTCCACCGGCTCGGAGGCCGGTGCGGCGGGTGGATACACCACCGTGGTGTGTTCCCCCCGCACCGACCCGGTCCTCGACACGCCCGTTGCTGTGGCCGAGTTGAAGAACCGGGCCGCGACGGTGACCGGTGCCCGAATCGAGGTGGCCGGCGCGTTGACCGTTGGGTTGCAGGGCGAAGTGCTCAGTGAACTTGGGTTGATGGCAGAAGCGGGGGTCGTCGCATTCTCTGATGGTGGCAAAGCGATGTCCAATGCCGCGCTGCTGCGGCGTGCGATTGACTACGCGCGGCCCTTTGGGCTGCCGGTTTGGATTCGCCCGGGCAACGTTGACCTTGAAGGGTCGGGGGTGATGCACGAAGGCATCGTCTCCAGCCACATTGGGCTGCGTGGCATTCCCGCTGCAGCCGAGGAGCTCGGCGTTGCGCGCGGGATTGCATTTGCCCGGCTGACCAAGACCTCCATCCATTTGTCGCACGTTACGACGAAAACATCGGTCGAGCAGATTCGGCGCGCACGAGCGGAGGGACTTTCCGTGACGGCTGCAGCGCCCGCGCGCCATTTGGTCCTCACCGACCAAGCCGTCGACGACTCTGTCTACGACACCGCCACGCGCCTGCTCCCGCCGCTGCGTCCAGAGTCGGATCGGCGGGCCGTGGTGGAGGCGGTGTTGGATGGCACAGTCGGCTGTGTGTTTGCCGACCACGTGCCGCTGACCCGGCTCGAAAAAGAGGTGGAGTACATGTTTGCCCGACCGGGAGCGATGGGCCTGGAGACCGCCCTCTCGGCTGCCCTGACCGCCACGCAAGATGTGTCGGCCACCGTGAAGGCCATGGCGGTCGCTCCAGCAGCGTTGATTGGCCGGCGCGCCGCTGTGGAGCCTGGGGCAGCCGCAGACCTGGTTGTGTTTGACCCGGGCGCGGATCGGGTCGTCAGCGGACCGTTTCGGTCGAAGGGCTCCAATGAACCCTTGGTGGGCCTGAGCCTGAAGGGAGAAATTGTGCTCACGATGCGAGACGGATGCATCATCTACGGGCCTCGAACCTCCTGATCAGATACACTGAGGCGGTTGAATCGAGGAAAGGCTGGTCCGGGCGACCGTGGCATCGGCCAATCCGTTTAGCAAAAGAGGTTTTCATGCAGCGCCATCCCATGACGCCGGAAGGTCACAAAAAGCTTTCCGAGACGCTCAAACACTTGAAGGAAGTGGTGCGCCCGCAGATCGTCAAAGACATCGAAGAAGCGCGCGCCCACGGAGACTTGTCGGAGAACTCCGAGTACGAAGACGCCAAGGAGCGCCAGAGCCTCACCGAGGGGCGGATCCGAGACATGGAGGCCAAGCTGGCGGCTTCCGAAATCATTGACGTGACAAAGATGGAGCCCTCGGACCGGGTCGTGTTTGGCACCACTGTCGTGGTGGAAGACCTTGAGACGGAAGAGGAATCCCAGTACCGCATTGTCGGCGAGAACGAGTCGGACGTGAAGTCCGGGTTGATTTCAGTGCTGAGCCCGATTGCCCGAGCCTTGATCGGGCGGGAGATTGATGATGAGGTCACGGTTCGCGCCCCGGGTGGCGATCGAAAGATGGTCATCACCGACGTTCTGTACAAATAGGGGGCTGCATGTCGGAACAAACGCAGCCCGGCCTCGCGGCGTGGGCAGACTTGGCTTCCATTCGCCGGACCCTCGAATGGGTTGGTCTCGATGACGCGCGGCTTGCTTCAGCAAACTACACCGGCGCCGGCGTTCTGCGCTTGTTGGCCCGCATCGGGCAACACGAAGGCATTGAGTCATCGGTTCTGGAGACCGTCGAGCACCTGAAAACGCACTGGGCAGGCTTTGATGAGGGAGACTTGGCGCACCGCAGGGCGGTCGTGGACGCCTCCCGGGCGCTGCTCGAATCGATCGTGACCTTGGGTGAACTCGGAGCACGGCGAAAGGACCTGAGCCGCAAGGCGCGGCTGTCGAAGCCGTCGCGTCGGGACCGCCCCAAGCGACGGGAACAGGCGGAGACTGCCGCCGGGGACACTGCTCCAAAAGATGAGGCGTTGCCGCAAGCGGAGAAGGGGTCGGAAGGCCCAGCAGCGGAGGGGCCTGCAGCCGCTGGGGATGGCCCCGCGGCAACCGAGCCGTTGACCTCGCCGGTTGTCGAGGACTCGGCGGATGCGGGGAGCGAAGGCGCGCCGGCTGCCGCCGACGTCGCCTCGGCTGACGGCGATGCAGCCGAAGCCGACCCGACGGAAGACGCGGTCGTCCCGGACCCGTATGCGTGGCTCAACCTTCCGGCTCGGTCGCCCCGAGCCGCTCCGCGAGCACCGCGGCGTCTGGACTGGGGTCATCCGGAAGGTTCGGGGTTCCCGCTCGGCCGACTTGGCGTGTTGAGTGACACCGACGTTGGCGTGCTGGTTGCCCGCAACATGGCAACCATTGGCGACTTCTTGACCCGGCCGCCGGTCAGCCACAGTCGGGTCAGACCCGCCAAGTTTGGTGCGACCAGCGCGGGCCAAGAACAGGAAAATCAAGATCTGGACCTCGGTTCGGAGGCTTCCCCGGTCATGGTCCGTGGGTGCCTCACGTCGCTTCGGGTGCTGCTGTCACCGCAAGCGCGTCGATACGAAATGAACTTGGATGTGCGCGGCGTCGGAACCATGCGGTTGGTCTGGCTCAGTGCACGGCCGCGAGGCTGGGGAAACTGGCGCGTCGGCATGGAACTGGCATTCATCGGGGTGCCGGCGGAAGACGACGAGCAGTGGACGCTGTTTGAGGCCGAGCCCGTCGGCATGGATGGTCGAGGGAGCGGTTTGATTCCAACCTACGACATCGAAGGTGTCGAAGACCGGACGCTGCGTGACCTGGCTGGGGCAGCGCTCATGCACCTGCAAGGAGCCATCCGGGAACCCCTGCCGCAGAAACTGGTCGATACGCACAAGCTGCTGCGGCTCGATGAGGCTCTGCGTGACGCACACTTCCCGAACAACACCGCCGGTCGCGGCCGGTCTCGCCTTGCATTCGAAGAGTTGTTGTTGCTCCAAGCGGGCATTGGGTGGCGCGCCCGCACCCGAAACCGTGAGCGCGGCTTGTCTCACAAGGCACTCCATGGCCTGATTGGTGAGCTGGGCGTTCAGCGGCAACTGCGGCTGAGCGACTCGGCGGAACGGGTGTTCTCCGAGATTCGAAGAGACCTCAACAGTGGCCACGCCATGGTGCGGTTGCTTCAGGGAGAGGTCGGTACCGACAAACACACCATCGCCGTGATGACTGCGGCCATTGTTGTGGAAAACAAGTCACAGGTTCTGTTTGTTCTTCCGGATGCGGAGAGCGCGGAGCGTCGGTTTCTGTTTTCCGACGGCATTTTTCGCGCCGTGGGTCACGCCCCGGCGTTGGTTCCCGGGCAGCCCAACCGCGGCCAACTCGATGCCATCGCTCGAGGCGAGTGCCAGGTCGTATTTGGCACGCAGGCGATGCTCGATTCGGATGTGAAATGGAAAAAACTCGGGCTCGTAATTGTCGAGGAGCGCAGTGAGTACGGCACCGTTGACCCGGCTTCGCTGGTCCCGAATGGGCCCAATCCGGACCTCTTGGTCATCACCGACACGCCAATTCCCAGCAGCCTTACCCTGACGGTATTCGGCGAATACCAAGTCTCGACCGTTGCCAATGACTACCCCGTTCGGTGCACGGCAAGCGTGTTTGAGCAGGCCAATCGCTTGGATGCTTACGCCGAAGTGCGGGCGGCGGTGGAGGAGGGTCGGCAGGCCTACGTGGTTTTTCCAGTGGGAGAGTCGGGCGACTTGTTGACCCCGGAGCAGGCCTTGCAGTACGCCGGCGGATTGCAGGCTGAAGCCCTCGATGGCGCTCGCATCGGCGTCTACTGTTCGGCGATGAGTCGGGAAGACCGGTTGCGCGTATTCGACGACTTTCGGCACCGGAGGCTCGACGTCTTGGTGGCCACGACCCACATCGAAGAGGCTCCACCGCTGACCAACGCAGTGGCGGTCGTTGTGGAGCATGCCGACCACCATGAGCTGGCTCGGCTGCATCGGCTTCGAGGTCACGTTGGTCAAGGAGCGGAGCCGGGTCAGTGCATCTTGCTCATGTCGGAAAACCCATCGGATGATGCAAAAGCCCGGCTCAATCAAGTGGTCGCTGAGCGCGATGGCTACAAGATCG